>NZ_KV791856.1:164610-403377 GCF_001808005.1 Staphylococcus sp. HMSC13A10
AGTGCATAAGTGCTTCTAAAATCTAAAGATTTTTCTTTTTTCGGTTCGCACTAGCTTTTGCTAGTGCATAAGTTCCACTAATCTAATTGAAAATTAGAAGTGGATTGCGGATCGCCCTAGCTTTCACTAGTGCATAAGTTCCACTAATCTAATTGAAAATTAGAAGTGGATTGCGGATCGCCCTAGCTTTCACTAGTGCATAAGTGCTTCTAAAATCTAAAGATTTAAGAAGCACTAAAAAACTCCTTGATACGAGATCGAGGAGTTCATTGTTATTATTCACCAATCATTTCTGAGTATTGGTCTGCTGATAATAATTCATCAAGTTGACTTTCGTCGCTGATTTCAACTTTAACCATCCATGCTTTTTCGTATGGTGATTCATTTACAAATTCAGGACTGTCTTCTAATTCTTCATTTACTTCTAATACTTTACCATTAATTGGAGCGTATAATTCAGATACAGTTTTTACAGATTCAACACTACCGAAAGTGTCGCCTTCATTTAATTCATCATCAGTTTCAGGTAATTCAACGAATACGATATCGCCTAATTCGTTTTGTGCATATTCAGTAATACCGATTGTTGCAACGTTTCCTTCAACTTTAACCCATTCATGTTCTTTAGAGTATTTAAATTCGTTTGGTACTGCCACGATAAATCCCCTCCTAATTTTTAAGTACATTTTAATGATGCCATACCCACTATTATCAATCAACTATTATATAAAAATTTTAAACCTTTTAAAATTCGGCTTTAAATATGTAATTAATATTTTTTAGTCTTTGATAATTATGAATGTTCACTTTCTATAAACTTCAAAAAAGTGTTACAACCAAGTGTTTTTATATTCTTCTTCTTTAAAACCTAATGTGATTTTATTTCCAGATATAGCTAATGGACGTTTAACTAACATACCGTCTGATGAAAGTAATTCAAAACGTTCATCATCTGTTAGGTCGTCTAATTTATTTTTTAAATCTAATTCACGGTATTTAGCACCATGTGTATTAAATAATTTTTTAGTATCAACACCTGTTTTTTCAACAATTTCTTTAAACTCGTTTTTTGTAGGTGTATGTTGAACGATATCGATTGGTTCATAACTAACACCATACTCATCTAAGAATTTTGTTGCTTTTTTACAAGTAGTACAATTTGCATATTGATAAAATTTAATCATAGAGTTTTGCCTCCTTTGTCTCTTATCACAAATATATCATGTTATTTTATAAAACGCTCTACTTTTTAAGCTTATTTTTTTATTTAAGAAATTTCATCCGTTATAATAAATTTACTAATTAAATGAAAAGGGGCTTTTGTAATGGAAAGTATTAATACTACAGAACAATTTAATAACACAGTTCAAAATGACAAACCTGTCATCGTTAAATTCGAAGCTGGTTGGTGTCCAGATTGTAAAGCTATGGATATGTGGATTGACCCAATCGTCGAAAAATATAAAGATTATGATTGGTATACAGTTAACCGTGATGAATTAGAAGACGTTACTGCTGAAAATGACGTAATGGGAATTCCAAGTATTTTAGTATTTAAAAATGGTGATAAATTAGCACATTTACATTCAGCTAATGCTAAATCACCAGAACAAGTTGAATCATTTTTAGACGAAACATTTAGCAAATAATATTAAAAGGTCGAGATACAAGTAAAGAAATTTGAGTACCATTCAATGGCTTATTTCTTATTTGTTACCTCGACCTTATTTAATATCTTTCATTTTGTGATTAATTATTTAGTATTCTGAGATAAGATGTCTATTCTTACGTTTGGCTTTTGTCATTGGCTCTTCTAAATCAGTTAAATATAAGAAACCTGCTAAAATTTCATCATCTTCAATGTTTAAAGCTTTTCGTATTTTAGGTTCAAAAATATATGCTGGAGATTTCCAACATGAACCTATACCTGCTTCATATAATAACAACATTAAATTTTGCGCGAATGCGCCAAATGCAAAGTAATTTTCTCTATTTTGACGTTGTCTTGGATCAGCTTTTAAAACTAATACTAACATGCCACCTAGTTTAGTAACTTTATCATAATGATCTGCTCGCTTTTCAGGACTATCTGGAAAAGCAAATCGTGTAATATCTTCGCTCATATTTCCTAATCTATCTTTAGCAACATGGACAACTCTCCATGGTTCTCTCATGCCATGGTTAGGAGCATCTGTAGCTTTTTCAATAGCTTCATATAAAGCTTTATCATCAATTGTCATATCGTGCTTAAACTTTTTAACACTTCTTCTATTCGAGATTGCTTCTTGTAGTTCCAATCCTATCGCTCCCTTTATTATTCGTTGATAATCTTTATCAATTATAAGACACAATCTACTATTGTTCAAACCTTCTAATCATTTCTCATAAAAGTCAATTTGCTTTTTTAATTCTTCGACATGAATTTGACCAGGTGCTTGGGGTTCACCTAAACATCCATAAGATACTACACCACCAAAAACACCTTGTGCCGTGCGACTAATGACCCCTATTTTAGACATCGAAATTCCAATCACTTTTTGATTTAATGAATTAGCTGATTCATTCATTGCTTCTAATAAATGCAATACATCTTTTATATCATGGGGCATAACTGCTAGCTTTATATAATTCGAGTTAAATTGACTCATTTTATAATAAGTGAATTTCATTTCTTCAAACGTAGGTGTTTCATCAAAATTGTGATGTGATAATACTACTTCTAATCCTTTTTGTTGAGCTAAATTGATTAAATTTAAATAATCATCTTTATTCTTTTGCTCATCCCATTCAATATCTAACATATTATATCCGTCTGTATTAATTAGATGTTCTATCACATTCAGATATTCGGATTCATTCACATTACGTTTACCACCTTGAGAAGCAGATCGAAATGTAATTAAAATTTTAAAATCAAACGTTAACTGATTTAATTCTTCAATGACTTGATTGAGCCTATCTAATTTATCCCACTGATCTACTCTAAGCTCTATAATATCAATACTATCTTGATAGAACTCTATGTCTTTAAATAAATCATCTGCTATCGTGTTTTCAGGTGCAATCGTAACAGCTATATTTACATTTGACATACTATCCCTCTTTCCTGTCTCTTTTTGAACTATATACGTGTATATTTTCTTTTATTTTAAACTAAAATATACATTACTACCAATCGCCTTTATTGAATCAATAGCCAAAAAATTATTATGAATGATTGAACTAAAAATTTACGGGTACACTTTATATATATGATTAATTAGGAGGTAATAATTATGGCAGTTCAATATGAAACTAAAGCGACAAACGTAGGTGGACGTAAAGGACACGTTCAAACTGACGATAAAGCAATCAATGTAGATGTATTACCACCACAACAAGCGGACGGAAATGCTACTAATCCTGAACAATTATTCGCAGCAGGATATGCTTCATGTTTTAATGGTGCATTTGATTTAATTTTAAAACAAAACAAAGTTAGAGATGCTGAACCAGAAGTAACTTTAACAGTACGTCTTGAAGATGATCCAGACGCTGAAAGTCCAAAATTAAGCGTAGATATCGATGCTAAAGTGAAAAATGTATTATCTCAAGAAGACGCTGAAAAATATTTACAAGATGCACATGACTTCTGTCCATACTCTAAAGCAACTAGAGGAAACATTGATGTTAAATTAAATGTTGAAGTTGTTGACTAAGTTATAAATACAATATTATATATTTATATGACCCATTCTCTATTGAATGGGTCTCTTTTTTTGTTCACATAATTACCTCATATTTCCGACCTTTAAAATCGAGTTTCTGTTATAATGTATATGAAGAGTTATTATATACATACAATTAAATATATATTTTAACTATTTTTTCAAAAACGTTTTTGCTTATTATTAAATAATCATTGATTATTTTTATTAAATATTTTAATATGTATTTACCCAGCAACGACACACAATTAATGATTTGAATTAGGAGGTCACTATGAACAACATCCGTTTATTAACTCTAGATGATTTAGAAATTTACAAATCACTATTATCAGGGGAACATCATACTTATTCGTGGGATCGTTATTATTTAGACCACGTTTCTGATGACATTTTGACAAAACTTTTATCTTCCGAATTCCCTTTCATCAATGTATATGGTGCCTTTGAAAATGACGTTCTAGTAGCTACTGCAACCTTAAGTCAAATGAGACAAGTAGGTAAACAACATAAAGCTGTCATCAACAATAACTTTGTTAAAGATAATGATGAAGTGATAAATCGTGAATTAATCAATTATATTATTGAAATTGCTAGCCAGAAAGATTTAGAAACCATTCTCACTTCTGTCACTTCAAATAATATTAGTGCAAAAGTATTCTTCACTTCTCTAGGTTTTGAAAATCTAGGTTTCGAGAAAAATGCTACTAAAATCGGTGAAGATTATTTTGATGAACATTGGTTAACTTATAATTTAAAAAATTAAGTTATTATCATATTTAAGTTAGAAAAAAATGGATTAAGATTACATCCAAAGTAATTTTATATATTTCATTAACATCTGACCTCTAATTCAATTTAACGATAAAGCTAATATAATGATAAAAGCTCAACCTTGTATTTATAGCAAGGTTGAGCTTTCTTTTACATAGGGTCAATTAATTCTATGAAAGTAAATTTCCCTTTGTCGTAACTAAATTTTAGTATATTACAATTTCCAATATTAAATGTACTACCCTCTTCATAGCCTAAGCAGTATCTAATAAATAAACCAATTGTACTTCCATGGCTTACAGCTAGTGTTGTATGACGACTATAATTTTCCATAATATCAGTTAATGTTTCTACCATTCTATTTTCTACATCTTCACGTGATTCTCCCCCAAAAGGTACAACATAATCACCGTAAAGCGTTTTAGGTTGTTTAATTTGTTTAAGTAATTCAATACTTTCGCCTTCAAACAAACCAAAACGCCACTCTTTTAATCCTTTTGAGCGAATATATCTATTTTGATGGTTTGGTACTGCATTTTCTAGAGTATCACACGCTCTTTCTTGAGAAGAAGAAAACAAACTATCAAATTCAATTTGATTATGTTCAAAATATCGAGCTGCAGCTTTTGCTTGTTCTACACCTAATAATGTTAAAGGCGAATCACTAGCGCCCTGAATTTTGCCTTTTAAATTAAAAACTGTTTGTCCGTGTCTCATTAAATATAAAGTTTTTGCCATATTTCCACCTCTATTACTTATATAAAGCTCATAACTAACATTAAATCATTAGACATAGTAATAGTAAATCAACAAATCAATGAAAAATAATATAAACAGATGATTAATATATTGTCTTAGTGGGTATAACTTAACACTAAGTTTACATTTGTTAAAGGAGTGTTAATCAATATGGAATCTCATGATCACAGTTATGTGAATCCGAATAATGTAACACTTGAATGGGAATGCTTTGTTGTAAGTAAAAGCGATATGTTATTAGATGGCGTACCAAATGAGTTAATCAATACTTGGTTAGACAAAGATATTATAAAGCCATTTAGTGTTAAAAATAATGATATTAATTTTAGAACAAAAGATGTATGGTATGCGTTGAATCAACAAAATTGGTACTAACTAAGTTAGTTGATATAAACTAATGGCTCTATTGGCACTTTCAATGAGTTGAGAATCATCATAATTCGATAAAACATAAGTACGAATTACAAACTTATTCTTTTCATTTTTTGGGAATTTATGATCTTTATTGATGTAATTAGCTAAATTTCCAAACGGTGTATCGTCATTTATAAAACCTATTATAAAATCATAAAATGTCATCACAATATTCCCCTTATATTTTATCTTTATTTAAGTTGTAATTAATCTTATCAGAAAACTCGAGATTGTAAATGTGCAAAGTGTAAATTTTGCACATTTTTATTGTATTTTTTTAAATTTATTCACAATTTTATTTACTTATTCAAAAAAATGGGATGTTCGCTTAAAATGTCGTTTCTTTTTATTCACAATTTATAGCTATATACTTCTATTTAATTATTTACCAAGTGATAATAAATGATATGATATACATAAGGATTTTTTTACTAAAGAAGCATTTTCCAGAGGTGAATCACCTATGAAATTATATTTTCTACACGTAATTAATATTTTATTAACGATATTGTTTGTAATTTTTAATATCGTCATTACAAATAACACCAACCTAGATGACACCTTATGGTTAGTGCCCGGATTAATAGTATGTGGTTTGATTATTATTATAAGCTTATTTATAGCTATTTCTAATAAGGATTTATTAAGTGAAATTCTCTTTTTTATTAATATCATTCTTACCCTATATTACATTTATCCAATTTTTTACGATTTTCTTTAAAAGATGGGAGGTTAAAAAATGAGCTTACATTTCACTATTCTTTTTTGGTTATCAATTATATTTTTAATTGCAGGTACAATCGTTCTTGTTACTATGCTTAAAACTAAAAAAGAATCTAAAAAAGAATCTTATCTTGGCTTCACAATTGTATTCTTTATATTTGGTTTAGCCATGTTAATTTATACATTAATATTCGGTTTGTAACACATCACAAATACGTTCAGTTGCTTTAGTAGCTGAACGTTTTATTTTAATACTTATATTTATGCTTCTTACATTATTTAAAGGAGTTTTTGATAATTGCGTAAAATTTTATTATACATATTAATAACTATTATGTTCTTTATGATAAGTACTTGTATATTCCCTCCCAACCATTTAAACGCAGAGTCACAGGAACATACATATTCAGCATCTAATAAAGATTTCCAATTACAACCTGGAGATATCATTATTACGAAAGGACCAGTTTTATATGGTTTTTTTGGTCATTCTAGTATTGCCATTGATCATAATACTGTTTTACAAATTGAAGGACCTGGTGATAAACCAATCACAGAATCATTTGAATCATTCAAATCACGATTTGGAGAAGGCCAAGATGACTGGATTAAAATTTATCGCTGCGTAAAACCAGGAGCTGGTAAAAAGGCCGCACAGTGGACAAAAGAAAACTATGAAAATACAGACAATAGATATTTAGTGACTTTAAACTTAAAAAGTAAACGATTTACATACTGTACTAAAATTATCTACCAAGCATATAAGGAAGGCGTAAGCAAAAATGCTATAAGCGACCATGGATTATATATTATTTCACCTTATGCATTGAAAGATAATTTCACAAATGAATACCGTTTAAAACTTGTCAAAACTTATTAAACGCCCTACTTCATATAAGTCATATTTATTATGAATAGTAAGGCGTTTTTTAAATTTAATTATACTTCTTTAAAATAATTGATGTACTGATCGTTCTTATCTAATAGATCAAGGTAACTAATCGCATTAAACGGAATGATTCTTGTGCTATTTTTCATAGGATAAATAATAACTTCGTGTTCATAATCAACATGGATATCACTTTCTAAAATAATACGTTTATTCCCATAAATTACCCCTACTGCTTTAAAACCATCGTCATTTAAATATTTTCTTAATAATTCTTTATCCATATCATCACATCCCTTTAATTACATTTTACCAAAGTAATATTAAGGAATTATTAATTTGTAATATTTAAAGTGATTTTCTACTTTTTTATTTATACTCACCTTTTCAATCTAACCAAAACTTTTCATTTATTACTTATAATATTTTAAATTAATATACTAAATAAAAGGAAAATGCTTGTTGATAGTATTAATAAATTGATATGATTTATAGATAAAAAACACCTTTTAGGAGAATATATGAAAAAGCATGCAAGTCTGTATACAAAATTATATTATTTTTCAATTCTATTAATTGTTATTGCCATCATCATTGTGGCTTTAATTTTTTATAATACAAGAAAAAATATGAACCAATCAAATGACCGATATAATAATTTTCAAGAACTTAAAACAAATACTAAAGAAAATAAAGATTGGCGTGTTATTACAAAAAATCGCAATCACCATGATATTTTAGTAACAGCAATTCATGGCGGAGGTATTGAACCTGGTACGACTGAACTTGCTCGTCGTATTTCAAATATTGGAAAATATGATTTTTACACTTTTGAAGGTTTACGCTCTAAAAATAATGACCAACTTCACATTACATCTACCAATTACGACGAACCTAAGTTACGTAATATGCTTAAAACAACGAAAAAAACTATATCAATTCATGGTTTTTCAGGTGATGATCCTATTGTCTTTGTCGGAGGTAAAGATAAAAAAATGTCAAAATCAATTGCTAAATCGCTACGTCGAAAAGGCTTTTCCGTTAAAGAAAGCCCAACAGAAATTGATGCTAAATCATCAAAAAACTTTGTTAATGATAACGAAAGCGACTCATGGGTGCAGTTGGAACTAACTACGCGATTGAGAAAACAATTTTTTAAAGGACGCCAATTTAATCAAAAAATCCGCTCAAATCCAGATAATTATACGAAAATGTTCTATAAATTTGCTAAAGCTGTACAAGAAGGTGTGAAAAATACTCAAAAGTCATAGTTTTGTCAGTAATTACTCTAATAAATTGTTTTGCAATTTAAAAATAAAGGGTAATACATATGTAATGTGAATTAGGGAGGAAAGTAAGATGGACGAATTAACTAAAGAACAAAAATATACCGTTGCTAAATTTTACAAATTATATATTGAAAGATCTAACGAAGGTCAATCAGAACAAGAAGCGAATGATTTCAAAGATTCTGTTACTACACAAGATGACTATTTTTGTGATCGTGAGTACGATGACTTTTTAGAAAATTTGAAAGTACTGATTAATAATGATTATATTAACGGTGATATTGAAGATGACAAAGTTAATCATATTAAATTAACTACTAAAGCATTTACAGAAATTGAAAAAAGCTTTGGTTAGAAATGATGAGCAATACCTTAAAACATTCCCCTTATATAGGAATGAATGTATTTAGCGCTTGGGAGGATTATTAATTATGGAAGATTGGAAAATCAATAATCATTCAAACGTCACTTTGCTATACAACGTAATGCTAATGAAATTTCAATAGTTGAACCACAAAACAATGGAAGTTTTAAAATACTAAGTGAACTAGACATTCAAAATAATAAGTCAGAGGTATACGATGATGATTTATATATTTCATTTGATGCAAATAATAAAGAATTAAATATCTTTGATAGATTATAACTTTTCAAAACCTTATGCTACTAGAGATTGTCATTTAAAATACTTGATATAGCGGATTATAAAGTATTTCAGCATTAAATGTTTTAAACTACTATATTTTTCATAACCAAAATTCTTGTTTATTTATTTTTCTTTCAACTATAAAAATAATTTAACTTAAACTTTAATTTTCATTTGCTAATTATCAATATAATAAAGTGGTAAAAAACTTAACTTTGTGGTACTCTGAATTTGTTAAACTTTGTGAGTGTTTAACATTACTTCTTGTTAGCGTCAACTTAACTTTAATTTTCGTCATTATTAAAGTTAATGTTGGCGCTTTTTTAATATCCCCCTCTTTTTACTTTTAACTACTTTTCTTTTTAAATTACTTTTACTTATTAATATTAATAAAAATATTCACAATTTTTAAAAAGAAATAGATGTAAAATAACATTTATATGTAGTAAACTTAAGATAATGACATATCTTAGGAGAGATAGAATGAAAAAAGTATTTTGGTTGATCTTATCTAGCTTTTTAGTTTTAGGTGCTTGTAGTCATAGTAGTGACGATTCAAAACAAAATGACAGTAAATCAACGCAAAAAGATTCTAAGAGTAATGACAATAAAACTGTCAAAAAAGTAAAAAATAGTGCTAAAAAGAAAGACAATCCTAAGTCACAAGATGACAAAGGAAATAAAGAACGTGTTGACGGCGACAAAGCCAATAAGTAATAAATAATGATTAACAGCTTAGATGTTTCTTACATTTAAGCTGTTTTTTCAAACAGTTAAGCAATATTCAACAAAATTTCGCTCAATTATATTAAACTCTATTTAATATCAAATTTACAAACTGATAGATAGACAATTGATATTTTGCGTTAACCATGTTGCAACATCTTTTTGATAACATTTTTATTTTTTATATACATATCAAATGAAAGGATGTGTGAAACATGAAAAACACAAAATTTAATGAAGAAGAATTAGAAACAATCAAACAATTTTATAATTCAAGAAGACGTTCTGTTTGTTGTTCAAACCCAAAACTAACATTCTTAGAAGATATCGTTCATATTCCAACAGCTGGAAATGAAACAAACGATCTTGAAGGTTTTGCTACTGTTTGTGAGAACTGTGGTCAAACTAAAGTGTTTAATTTAAATGTAATGCAAAACGCAAAATTTTAGTATCAATGTCTATTAGACAGTATTAATTTTTGATAGATTTATGTTTTATATACTATATATTATATTGATATTGCACATACGGATTCATATTGAATCTGTATGTGCTTTTTTTATGTATAAAATATTTAGAAATCTATTCCTTATCTATCTCATTTATCAAAATAAACTAAATTTAAGCATAAAAAAAAGCAACCATTAAGGTTGCTTTGAAAATGTTATTACATTTTTACGACATTAGCTGCTTGTTCTCCACGATCGCCTTCAACGATGTCGAATTCAACTTTTTGTCCTTCTTCTAATGATTTGTATCCTTCTTCAGCGATTGCTGAGAAATGTACGAATACGTCGCTTCCATCTTCTCTTTCGATGAAACCAAAACCTTTTTCTGAATTAAACCATTTAACTGTACCGTTATTCATATCGAATACCTCCGCGTGCTTTTGCACATAATATTTGTAACAAATCCATAAATCAAAGGGAGAATATTCTTAATAATAACTCGCAATTAACTTCACGTACTTGTTTACTTAAATACTACTATACGCTATATTTGAGAAAAGTAAACCCTTTTAGCCAAATTCTTTCAAATTTATTATAATTAACAAAATAAAATTTTCAACTTTTATTGAAATCACCTTTAAAATATCTATTAAATGTAATTATCATAAAAATATACATTATAAATATAGATTAATTGTCTTGAATCCTATACCAATTCATAGCATTTTTATAAAATATCTTTTCACATTCTGTCTCATCAAAATGTTGTTCTATTATTTTAATATCGTCTTTAGTAAATCTTTGAGGCGCTCTTGTAGATGGTAAGTCAGTACCAAACATCAAAGCATTAGGATTTAGTTGATATATTTCTTTCAATGTTTTTGCAATATCTAAATTGCCTCTACTAAACCCTGTAGCTTTAACTCGAACATTTCTATCTACTAATTCTAATAAACCAGATAATCCTTCTTGCGATAAACCTAAATGATCAATAGATACTGCAGGTAATTTTTTAATTGTAGTTGAGATTTCAGGTAAATTTTTCGAATCTATATATAATTCAGTATGCCATCCAACTACTTCATATACTCTTTTAGCCAAATATTCTAGTTTAGATAAATCTTCAGAACCACCACGTTTTACATTGAACCTTAAACCTCTGACACCGCAGTTATTCAACCTAATTAATTCATCATCTTTTACAGTATAAGGAAGTTGTGTAACACCTACAAACTTACCATCTAATTTGTCTAGAGCATCAATTAAATAGTTTTGATCATATCCTTGAAATGATCCGGACACAATGGCACCACCTAATACATCTAATTCTTTTACTTCTTTTTGATAATCCTCAATACCGTATGATGGTGGTAAGTAACCATTATTTTCTTTTATTTCAAAATCATAGTTGATAATATGCAAATGCGAATCAAACATTTTCATATCAATGTCCCCTTTGTTTAATGATTATTGTTATAAATATTTTCAAATTCATTTTAACTTTTTCTAATGTTAATACCAATATGCAATAGATATAATGTTTTTTTAACATAACTATTGGTTACTTTTCTGATAAAGTTTTACCACCTGTCATTGTTAGCAATAAAATAACAATAGCTATAATTGTTGCTGCAAAACCAAGTTCATGCACTGCTGTAGTTAAATCAGAACCTTTAAATAATATTCCAATCAGTGTTGAAGAAACAATTGCACCTAAATATCCTGCAGTTCTTAATAAACCAGAAGACATTCCTATCATTGATTTTGGAGTTTGATGATATAGCGCATTTTGATTTGCAAGATTCAATAATCCTTGTGGCAATCCAAATATGGCTGATAAGACGATTAAATAATAAATTGATGTGTCACTTGAAATCATTTGAAATCCTATCATTGTGATTAAGGCACCAATTGTTCCAATATATAACTTAGTTCTTATATTTAATCGTGGTCCCATTAACTGCGCAGAAAAGATACCCACAATAAACTGTGGTAACATTATCATTCCTGCATGCATGGGTGATAAACCTTTCACCTCTTCTAACCACTGCACATAACCATATAGCACACTGTAAGAAATAAGCATTGATAAAAAAGTACGTAGATACGTATTATTCATCGATATATTATGACTCAAAATTTTCAAATCTATAAATGGTTTAGCAGATTTTAATTCATATAAAATAAATGTGATTAAACTTATAAGCCCAATTAAAAATAAATACCAATATGATGGTTTGGCTTCTATAAAGAAAATCATCCAAGAACTTAAACTTATCGAAAATAATATAATTCCTACAAAATCAACTCGTTTTTTTAATAACTGTAATTTATATTTAGTGGCTGTCTTAGGAAAATATAAATAACCAAAGATAAATGCCAAGATAGACATTGGTAAATTAACTATAAAAATGGATTGCCAACCACCATTAGCGACTAAAATTCCACCTAAAGTCGGCCCAATAACTGCAATAACTTGATTGCTAATAGATAGAATTGTCAATATTTTACTCGGACTATCTTCACCTGTACGTTCAGCTTCATAATTAATTAAATACATTGCCGAAGGGTATCCGGCACATGTTCCAATACCTATTAAAAATCTGGCTAAAATTAATCCATAAAACGACGGTGTCACTAACGCAATCATACTCGCTAATCCAACTAAACTCGTGGCAAATAAAAATAAACCTCTTGGACCAAAAATATCAATTAACTTTCCTATTACCGGTTGACCAATACTTGTAGCCAAATATAAAGACGACACAAGCCAAGCAGTTTGATAAAAAGGCACACCAAATGCCTGAGCAATTGGGACAAGCGCTACAGCCAACATTGAAGAATTAATTGGATTTAAAATCGAACCTAAAATCATAGGTGTATATAATTTTTTATTAAAAGTATTGCTAATAGCTTTTTTCGACATAAATGTCACCCTTGACTATTCTATTGTTTTTGCCAGTCTGCAACTGTTAATACATCTCCATATCTAGTTAAAATATGATTTGTTAAAAATTCGTGCGTCTCAGAGGATCTATCAGCCATTGCATCTTGTAAAAATGTTAATTTAAAATCTTTATCAAAAGCTTCTACTCCTGTTGATAGGACAACGCCACTTGTGGCTATCCCCGTTAAAACTAAGTGATCAATTTGTAAACTTCTTAACAATACTTCTAAATTACTCCCAGTAAATGCGCTAATTCGTTGTTTAGTAACTAATAAGTCATCATCATCCATATGAAGCTCATCTATAATTTGAGTCGATTTATCCTTAACTGTCATTGGTTGTCCACTTTCTTTGATTCTACTAAACATCTTGTTATTAGATGAAATTTCCATAAAATTTTTCGAAAAAGCAACTCTTACAAAGATAATGGGTAGTTCCATTTGTCTAGCTGTAGTAATTGCTTCATTTGTTTTATCAATTAAATCTTTTGTATCAGATAATGAGCTAATAATCCCATTTTGCATATCCATTACTAATAACGCTTTATTATCATTCATATTTATACCTACTTCCAATTTAGTTTTTTACATTCAAAAATCGTACCACATCAAGGTTCTTATTCATAATGATTGGTTTATCAATACTTCATTGGATAAAATTTACAATTTTTATTTAATGATCTTTTATTTAATAATCTTTAACCGCAAGAATAAAGTTAAAATCATGCTAAACTATATTTTATTTTGAATTTTTAGTTGTATGACAATTTGTTTTTAAAATAACTTTTATAAATTTCATTTTAATTATCATTATTGATAACATAATATGATTACTCATTAGCCTGGCACCACAGTATTATTAATATATATGTAAATTACATTTAAAGGAGATATGTTTAATGGAAGAAAACTTTAATGAGGAACAACAAAGGAAACAATGGGAGCAATTTCAAGAATTTCAAAGACAACAAGCCAAACAAGAACAAGCAAAATCTAATCAATCTAATACTAAGAAATGGTGGCTTTGGGGCTGTAGCAGCTGTTTAGTGTTTTTTATCTTATTTATTATTGGCATTATAGCCCTATCCATGATTTTTAATGGTGGTATCAAAGATAATTTCAAAAGTCATTCTAATGGTACTAAAAACTATAAAATCGGAGATACGATCAAAAATGGAGATTTAGAAGTAAAAGTTAAATCTGTTGAAAATACAACATCAGTTGGCCCGTCTATCGCACCTACAAATGCTAAAGACACTTATGTCGTAGCAGACGTTTCTGTAAAAAATAAAGGCAACAAATCATTAACTATCGACACCCAAATGTTTAAACTTAAATCTGGTAATAAATCATTTGATGCCGATGCTACTGGATCTCTATCTGCTAACCAAAGTGATGATGGCAGTGTTACAAACTCATTCTTTTTAGAACAAATTAATCCCGATAGTACTGCAGAAGGAAAAATTGTATTCGATGTTTCTGAAAAAGTAGCAAATACTAAAGATAAAAAATTAGAAATTACATCAAGCTTGTTTAGCGTAAAAAGTATTACTGTAGATTTATCTGATGCTAAAACTTCTGATAAAGATGATGACGAATCAGATAGTGATGATAGTGAATCCTCTACTGACACAAGTTCAAGTGGTTCAACAACACCATCTAATAATGAAAGTACATCTTCTTCAAGTTCAAATGCATCAAATAATTCGAGCCATAGTACTAATAGTAATGGTAATAGTAGTTCAAGTAACAATTTTAGCAATGATTCACAAGCTGAAAAAGCAGACAAATCACCAACTACTACACCAAAAGAAAGTGAACCACAAGAAACGAAGCTAGAAGTAACTAACAATGATAATGCCGCTAAACCAGCTGAAAGTACATCATCAAGTAGCACATCTTCAAATTCATCAAGTGATAGCAGTAATGCAGAAAAATAGAAATTAGATATATATATAATTAATAATTATACGGGAGTTTATACAAATGAAAATCAAATTATTAGGAACAATTTTATTATCATCTGCTCTAATATTAACAGCGTGTGGGCAAAATGATGATAATTCTAAAAAGACAGACGATAAAAAGTCAGAAAGTAAATCTGACAAAAAATCCAATGATTCTAAAAAAGATAAAAAATCAGAAGATAAGAAGAAAAAAGAAAAAGAAAATAACAAACAATCTAACGAAGATAATCAACAAACTGCACAAAATAATGGACAAAATACTAATACACAACAAAGTACAGAACAACAAAATCAGCAGAATATAAATAATCAAAAACAAGAAAAGCCTGGAACTGATGCTGGTTTGATTAACCCTAAAGATGTTAGTGACGAATCTCAATCTAATGATGATCAATCAACAACAAAAGATGTTAATTCAGAAATTAATGCTGCACAAACGGAAGATGAATACTATAATGCATTACGCAAAAAATATCATGGCGGTCTTTCATCAGCCGAATTACAAACTAAAACTGCAATCGAAAAAGGGTATTACGATGGCAATAATGCGGATCAAGTTTATCAAAAGATTCAAAATGAAGAACAAAAAATCCAAAACGGCGAGTATGACCAATATAAAAATTAATTAAGTATTATTTCTTAACAACAACTGCATTATTATTTTAATTGCTACTAAATCTATTTTGTTTTCATTTTAGATTTAGTAGTTTTTTTATCCACTTAAGATCCTAACCCTCCCTCTAAATGCACTTTATTTATATTATAACTAGATTTTTCCGCCATACATTTCGAGATTTATAGTTAAAAAAATAATTTTAATTCACCATTCTAAAAGTGTAACTTATACATAAAAATGTATAATATAATTTATATATCTTTTATTAATAGAAATAATTTATAGAAGAAATAAATTTTATAATAAGGAGAACAATATTGAACAAATTTGATTTAAACGATTTGGATGACGGACAAGTTAAAGAACTAATAAATGAATTAAAATATACAGACTCTTATATAAATGAAAGTGAATTAAAGACATTAATTGCTACAAAAATTAAACAAAGACAAAAAGTAATAAGTTTTAAATTAGGGGTAAAATACATTGTTATTATAAATAGAGGTAATGTAGAAATTGATAGGTTTTCTATTTCTATAATTTTTGAAGAAACCTACCATACTTTAGTTAGAATTGATATTAGAGGTGGCATTCATTTTAATCCAGATGGATCATCAGCTCCAAATAGCCATATTCATATTTATAATAATGCATATGAGAAAAAAGATAGATTTGCTTATGAAATCAATTTAAAAGATTTTCCAATTCTTAATGATATATACAGTGTTTATAAATCATTTTTAGCTTATAATAATATTAGTGAAACAAAATAAAGGAGGGATAAGTATGACTATATTAGACGCAGAGAAGTTAAAAAATGAATATTTAGATTGGTATAAACAAGAATTAACCTTTTCTAATCTCAGTAAGAATATAGTAAGAATAGACTTTCCCTTTAAAGATAGTTCGTTAGATAATTTAATTATATACGCATTATATAATCAAATTGATGACATTATTACTCTAACTGATGATGGATATACAATATTTGGTCTAGAAAATAATGGCATCTTTATAAATCAATCAAAAAAACGTAAGAATATGTTTGAAGAACACCTTGCTGCATATGGTATTAAATACAATGATAAAACAGGTGAAATTTATATAAAAACTAATTTCGCAAATTTTAATAAATCCAAACATAATCTATTGCAATGTTTAATTTTCATCAATGATATGTATGTTCTTTCAAAACCAAAAGTCCAAAATATATTTTCTGATGATGTAGCTACCAAACTAGATGAACATAATATTTCATATGGTAGAGATTTACCTATTGTGGGTTCAAGCGGTGTAGTTCATAATTTTGATTTTTTTATTAGTGCTAAAAAAAATCAAAAAGAAAAGTTTATTAATGCCATATCAAACCCTAACAATGCGATGATTATAAAATCTAAATTAACAGATGTTATACAAGCTAAAAAAATTAAAAGACAGCGTCCTAATGAATTTATATTCATTTTAAATGATAGAAACAAAGAGATTAATATTCAAAATAAAACTTTTCTTCAAGAAAATGATATTAATACGATTGAATATAGTAACATAGAAAATCGAATAGAGTTACTAACTTTATAAAAATAAGGGTAGATTAATACCCTTATTTTTATTTAGATTAGTTATCCCCTCATCAAATCACTAATGAATTCATCTTTAACTTCATATACTGTTGGTCTTTGCTTAATTTTATGTAATTTATCTTCATGTTTCTTGATAATACTATCTAATTTTTTTCGTCCAAAAGGCAAGAATTCAACTAATTCTCGAAGACTAATTCTTGTATATTCATTACCAAATACTTTATCTTGGAGCAATATAAACAACACATTTTTTTCATGCTCTTTCAAGTTTAAATTCTCTAGTCTTCCATACAACGTTTCAATCATCGCAATATTTTCTTTAAATTGTTCAATTGCAGTTTTTTGACCCTCAATGATTAAATCCAACATGACATCTATAAAGTAAGTCATTTCTCCTTTATTAAGAAAATGAGAAGTACTAGCAAATGCTTTATCGTATTTATTTTTATTTCTATTCACAGCATAAGAAAAAGTTAATGCAGTAACATGTTCTAAATTATCTTTCAAAAGTTTTGCTATAATATAACGTCCTAATCTTCCATTACCATCATAAAAAGGATGTAAATACTCAAACATAAAATGACTAGCTAATATTTTCAGAAGTATTGGTGCTTCATAGTGACTAATAAAATTTAACATTTTATTTAAAAAATCAACAATTTCATATTCAGAATACTCATTTCTATGTACCCATTTTTCTTTAGAAGTATCACGAACGCCTACACCTTGTTTTCTAAACATTAACCCATCTGGTAAATCTTCATCTGCTATTTCGTTAGATAACAATAAATCATAAGCCTTTCTAAAATCAGATATTTCATTTAATGTAAAATCTTCATCACTAAGTAATAAACTATATTGATAAACTAATCCTCTAAATCTTTTATTACTTTTTAAATTATTATTATTTAACGCATCTGCTAATTCTTTTTTAGTACTCCTTACATTTTCTTTTTCATTTGTACTTTGCATTTCGTTAATTAGTAACTTTTTTAGATATGAAGTTGTAGCGACTATTGGTTGGCTGTTAATCAATTTATTAATTTCACTTGAATTGATCAATATCTTTTCCGCTTTAATAATTATGGTTTTAGTTGGACAAAAAAATAAAGGGAACATCATACTTTTAATTTATGTCTGCTTTCTAATTGGATTTATTTCAATATCTGTGACATAAGTAGTGAAATTATTTAATCGTTGTTGGTACTCTTTTTCAAAGTTTTGTTCATCACTCATGTGAAAAATTGTTTTTAACGTTTTATAAGTCATCTATGAAATCACCTCTTATTATCCTTTTCTTCCATTTTGGCGTTTAATCATATTTAATGTGTATTATTATACTATAAAATTATTAAATTAAGAAATTAAAAATAAACTTTATATTTTAGTGTTAATGCTTCTTCTTATTACATAATTCAAAATATCTAGTGATACTATATCTTTGATGTGACGCAAAAATGTTTCATTGAATGTATTAGTGACATAGTGATACAAATAATTTATAGTTTATTTTAAATAATGACCATTGCGTTTTGCTTAATTTAATTGACTATAATATAACTTTTAGGGTACATAGTATAATAATTAAATAAATTTTGCATTTTTAAGGGGGAGATCATTTGAATAAAATTGCATTTATTACTGATAGTTCATCTGGTATCGGTTTACATGAGTATTCAGATGTCTACGTAGTACCTATGGGAACAAGAATTAATAATAAAGATTATACAGATATGGTTGATATCAGCTCACAAGAATTTTTTGAATTATTAAAGCAATATGAAAATGGCGCAACTACATTTCAACCTACACCACAATCATTTATAGATACTTATCAAAAAGTCATCGATGATGGTTATACTCACGTTATAGCTATTCATGCAACGAGTGCATTAACTGGTGCGTGTGAACAATCAAAATCTGTAAGCCGTTATTTTGATATTGAATCAACTATTATAGATTCTATGACTGGAGATTACCCGCTCCGAAGAATGGTTGAAGAAGGTATCAAAGCCAAAAATAATAATGAAAGTTATCAAGCCATTATTGATAAAGTGAACGATTTACAAAACGCTTCCACTTTAATTTTTTATCCTAAAAATTTAAATCAGGTTAAAAATAGTGGCCGTTTAAGTCGTTCAAAAGCACTTATTGCGGGAATTCTCAACATACAAATTATTATTGAATTTCAAAAAGGAAAAATTGTATTAGCTGATAAATTACGTACTAAAAAGAAAGCCTTTAATTATTTAATTAATAAACTAAAAGATGAAATTACAAGAGATAATCCATCAAAAGTTGGTGTTTCATACACAGGAGAACACGAAACTGCTGATTCAATTATTAAGTTTTTAAAAGAGAAATTTCCAAATAAAATTATTGAAAAAAATCCACTTATAAATGTTGGAGCAGTTCATACAGGATATGGCACAGTTGCAATAGGATGGATTAATGTATAAATTTTAAAGACACTCTAATAAAGGGTGTCTTTTTATGTTTTGAGGCATATCTGTGATAACAATAACGAAAAGCCCACAACCAAATGAGTTGCAGGCTTACAAAGCAGAAAATAGAATTCCAATAAAATATTTATGATTATCTTTTACAATAACTGTTATAACAAAACGTATATACTGTATTGCATAATGTATCCAATTAGATGTTAATTATCGTTCTTTTTCTTAAATAATTTCTTAACATCATCAAATAATGAACTACTACCTAACCAATTTGAAACAGTTTCCATTGTGAAATTTATGATCTTACCTAATAATTCCATATGTTCGTCCTCCATACATATTTAATTAGATAACTTAAGATGTAAAATAGGATAGTCTCTTCCTTGTCCATCCTGTTCAGATTCATCGTATTTTATAAATCCATTCTTCTTATAAAATTGAATAGCATTTTCATTGTCTTTGTTAACATCAACGTATTGTATTTTCTTGTCTTTAATAAGGGTCTGTACAATTTGTGTACCATAACCTTTATTAAAATATTGAGGGTCTATAAATAACATTTCTAAATTTTGATCATTTGTTCCCGAAAAACCTATCACTTCAATGTCATTCCACCATAAATATCCTTCTACATATTTAAAGTAAGTTGGAATTTCATGTTTTAACGCTATTCTATCTTCATCTTTAAGAAAATCGTGTGTTTCTATTACAGATCTTTCCCAAATTTTTAAAGCTTTATCATAATCTTTTTCATTTAATTTAGTTTTCTTTAATATCATAATATTCTCCTAAGTTAACTCAATCAAAATCATCAGCCATTAAAAATAAATATGCAATAACACCGATAGGAACTCCTAATATGGGTGTAGTAAATATACTTCCTAAAAATATGAATAAAGCTAAAAATATTATATCTTCAATATTCCACTTTTTGTTTAATAAATAGTTCCATATTTGTTTTAAGCTCATATAATATAGTCCTTTCAAAAAATTCTATTACAGAATAACAAAAGCTATAACTAATAAAATGATAGAGATAATTAACGTTATAGTTCCTATAGGTGAATACTTATTAACCATTTTTTCGTATTCATGATCAGCCGCATTTCTTTTCTTTAGATTTCTAATTTTAATCAAAAGATAAAATGTTTCAAATAGCGAAATAATCAGTAATATAGATAGTAAAATAATCATATAATTCTCCTTTTTTACCTACTATACGTATATCATATTTTAATGTTTTGTAAACATAGCAACTAAGTGTAAAAGCAATCATTTTTAAATATACTTTTAATTATAGATATATTTTTTACAATAACAAAACATTATAGCTATCAATAAACTATAGTTAATATTAATAATTAAAATTTAAATGTATTATTAAATTAAATTGTATATTAAGGAGCCAAATCGAAATGAAATTCAAATTATTAGGAACGGCAATATTATCATCAGCGTTAGTTTTAACTGCATGTGGTCAAAGTGAAGACCATTCTAAAAAGGACGATGACAAAAAATCTGAAAGTAAATCAGATAAGAAATCAAACGATCCAAAGAAAAATAAAGATAAAAAGTCAGAGGAGAATAAAAAGAAAGACAATAACAAGGACAAACAACAATCAAGTAAAGATAATCAGCAAAATGAACAGTCTAATGAACAAAATAACGAACAACAAACACAACAAAACAATACACAGAATAATTCAAATCAGAACAATCAACAAGCTCAACAGCCTCAACAACAAACTGCTCAAAACCAACAAGCAAATACTCAGCAAAACAATGGCGCCTTAAATCAAGAACAAATGGAAGCTAATGCCAAAGTTGCTAAACAAAATGGTTATACAGGCATACCAAATGGTGATGTTGGTGGTGTTCCTAGTTCAAATAAACCTTTGAGCGAGCAAGAAATACAAAGTGAAATAGATAAAAAAGCCAACACTGAAGAAGGAGCAGAAGTAATTAGACGTTTAGGAGAACAAGGAATTAAAGTTGAGCCTCCAGGTGCTGAATAGTTAATCAAGAGGAAGTTTATAATAGTTATTAATACAAAAAATGTTATCCTTGGTATCATTACATGAACATTTACTAGATTAACCATATAGTGACAAAGTATATAAACGATGAGTACAATTGTACTCTAGTACTAAAAAAGAAATAATTGAATATTTATAAGTCACTACCTACTTAAATTGGTAGTGTCTTTTTTTTGTGTTGTGGCACATCTGTGGCAACATAAACAAAAAACCCACAACCACATGGGTTGCAGGCTTGATAATGGAGACGGCGGGATTTGAACCCGCGTCCAGAGGTCCTGATACAAATTTTTCTACGTGTGTAGTTTATCATTGAGTTTCGCATAATGAGAGGTGATAAACAACCAACATTATGCTAGTTTGATTAAGTTTCATCTAAACAGACTTCAAACGGCAGTGTTTAGCATATCCTATTAAGGTTGAATCGCGTTAACAGCACATAGGAAATGCTGTTAGGCGATGCAGAGTGCTATTACGCAGCTACTGCGAAATTATTGTTTGATTTGCCAGTTATTATAAACTGAGTGTGTTAGTGACGGAGACAACCCTCCGACACGCTTAATAAGCTCTGGGGACCCCTGTCGAATCCATAAACGTCCCCGTAATAAAAGTGTACTTTGTAGAATTTAAACACATCCTTCAGTCCATAACATCTCGACCTCAAACAACATCAAGTCATTCAAGTCGCGAACCAATTTTATGAACTAAAATCAATGCGCTTTTCTAACAAAGCACTTATTAATATATCAAATGTAGCCCGTGTAAGCAATAGTATTGCTTAATAACGGGCTTTTACAGCTCGATCCATATCACGTTTAACTGCTTTTTCTTTTAAAGCTTGTCGTTTATCATATTTTTTCTTACCGCGAGCAATGCCTAGTAATACTTTACATTGACCATGCTTCAAATATAATTTTAACGGAATGATAGAATAACCAATTTCACGTGTACGGTCACCTAATTTTAAAATTTCACGTTTATGCAATAGCAACTTACGAGAACGTAATGGATCATGATTGAAACGGTTACCTTCTTCATAAGGTGCAATATGCATATTATTTAAATAGATTTCGCCACGTTTAACTTGAGCATAGCTATCTTTTAAATTGGCACTACCTCTACGTATAGATTTAATTTCTGTACCTTGTAACACAATACCCGCTTCAATCGTATCTTCAATATTATAATCATGTCTTGCTTTGCGATTTTCAGCTAGTGTGCCCGGTGATTTTTTCTTAGCCATTCTGTCTCACCTCTTTGCTGCTTATTTTTTCTTTTTACGTGATTTTTTCTTTACACTTTTGTCTTTGTAAAATGGTTTATGCTTTGTATTTCCTTTTTTATCTTGTTGACGCGCATTTTTACCTTTACGTTGTTTACGTTTATTCTTACCGTTACCTTTATCATCAGTTTTTGATTTATCTAATGATTTACCACGTGTCTTCGCTTGGATTGTTTTACCACGTGCTGGTCTTTGACTTCTATCATTTTTAGGTAATGGCATACCAACGATTTGGAAATCAATCATGCGTTCATCTACATCAACATGAGTGACTTTTACTTTAACAGCATCACCAATACGGAATACTTTAGCTTGACGTTCACCAATTAAAGCCATTTGTCGTTCATCAAAACGATAATAATCATCTGTCATATTAGACATATGAACCATACCTTCAATCGTGTTTGGTAATTCTACAAACATGCCGAAGTTAGCTACTGAACTAATGATACCCTCAAATTCTTCACCAATATGTTGTACCATGTATTCAGATTTTTTCAGATCATCTGTATCACGTTCTGCTTCGATAGCACGACGTTCACGTTGAGACGTATGCTCTGCAAGTTCTGGAAGTTTATCTTCCCATTTGCGTTGTTCTTTCTTATCCATTGAATGTTCAATTAGATACTTACGAATTAAACGGTGAACAGTTAAATCCGGATAACGACGAATTGGTGATGTAAAATGAGTATAGTACTCTGCTGATAAACCAAAGTGACCTAAGTTCACATCATCATAATGTGCTTGTTGCATAGAACGAAGCATCATTGTAGAAATAACCATTTGTTCTGGACGACCTTCAACTTCTTCTTGAATACTTTGAAGCGTTGTTGGATGGATGTCTTCTCCAGTACCTTTAATCATAATGCCAAAGTTCGTAATAAAGTCAAAGAACTGTCTTAATCGGTCTGATTTAGGTTGTTCATGGACACGATATATAAATGGTACTTCCAACTTGTTAAAGTGCTCAGCAACTGTTTCATTAGCTGCTAACATGAATGATTCTATTAGTCGTTCACCTTCACCACGTTCACGAATTTGAACGTCAGTTGGAATACCTTCATTATTAACTAAAACTTTGGCTTCGCTAATATCAAAGTCTATTTCTCCACGACGTCTACGCATATTTACTAAACGGTTAGATAAATCTTGAGCTAAATCTAACATTTCAGTAATTTCACTGTACTGACGACGTACATCTGGATTTTGATCAGTGATGATTTGATTGACCGCATCATAAGTCATTCTGTAATTAGAATGGATAACACTGTCGAAAATTTCATGATTGACTACTTCACCACGAGCGTTGATTTCCATACGACAACTTAGCGTTAAACGATCAACTTCTGGATTTAAAGAACAAATACCGTTACTTAATCTATGCGGTATCATTGGAATGACTCTGTCTACTAAGTACACACTTGTTGCTCTGTCATATGCTTCTTTATCTAATGCAGAATCTTCCGTCACATAATAACTGACATCTGCAATACTTACAGTAAGTTCAGTATTACCGTTTTTTAACTTTTTAACACTGATAGCATCATCTAAATCTTTAGCATCTGCACCATCAATTGTAATTGTTAATTCATCTCTTAAATCATGTCGGCCTTCTATTTCTGAAGGCTTAATTTCTTCGGGAACATTTTCAGCTTCTTTAAGTACGTTGTCAGGAAATTCTATTTCTATACCATGTTGATAGATGATTGATAGAATATCTACGCCTGGATCATTTTTATGACCTAAGATAGCTGAAATATGTCCTTCTGGATTATCTGAACCATCTGCATATTTTGTAATTTGGACTAATACTTTATGCCCATCAACTGCACCTAAACTTTGACCTTTAGGAATAAAAATATCTTGCATGATACGTTTATCATCTGGAATCACAAAACCAAAATGTTTCGCTTCACTATAAGTTCCTACGACTTGAGTGACAGAATGTTTTTCAATAGATTTTACTTCACCTTCTGTTTTACCTTTAAAGTCGCCTCTACCTTTATGAACTTCTACGATAACTGTATCGCCATCTAATGCTCTATTAATTTTTGTTGGTGGAATAAAGATGTCATCTACACCTTCTTCTTCCGGTCTAAGAAAAGCAAATCCTTTTTTATTCTGGCTTAATGTTCCTCTTACCAATTTTGAATTTGTTTTATTAGATTGCTTTCTTTGATATCTATCTGTCTTAGTACGTTCTATTAAACCAGTTTGCTCTAGTTCAACAAGCACCTTTATTAAATCTCTGAATGAGTCGGCACTATTTAAACCTAATGCATCTTGAAAATCTGATACTGACATGGGTTCATAATCAGGTTGTTTAATCATTTCTTCGATGGATTGTTTTAAATTCATTATGCCCCTCCTTTCTATCTATCTTGTTTATTTTTTATTCTGACCAATCTAATGATTCTAAAAAATCGTATATATCTTCAAAGACTTGTTCTTTTTCTTTATCAATCGTAATCACATGTCCTGAATTCGCATACCATTTGATATCTTTATCATCAGATTCTACAGTTTCATATATATAATTTGCTGACTGAGGATCAATCATTTTATCTTGTTCTGCTTGGACAACAAATATTGGGTCCATCACTTCATCAACTTGATTTTTGACACCTTTCATCGTAGCACTTAATTCTTCAAGTGTTTCTGTAGGATGAAAATGTTCCATTTCATAATCAATCGTTGCTTGGTCTTTACCCTCATATTTCTTGAAATTTCTAGCGTATTCTAAAAATCCTTCATAAATCGTGCTTGATGATTTATCATCCATTGGCGCACACATTGTTATAATACCCTTAACATCTCTGTTTAAGCTTAATTTTAATGCAAAAACACCACCTAATGATAAACCAGCAACTGCTATTTCGTCATATCCTTGGTCTACTAAATATTCATATCCATCTAAAACATCTTTAAACCATACATAAGGACTCGATTTCAAAATTTCTTCTGGTGGCGCAGCATGTCCTTCATATTGTGGCGCATAAGACGTATAGCCTTTTTTCTGTAAGAAACGACCTAATTGTCTTACATCTGAAGAATTACCAGTAAAACCATGTAATAACAATACTGCACGTTTACCTTCTTCAAAAAAGAAAGGCTTAGGTAGTTTGATTTGCATTATGTTCATCCCTCTTCCAAAAATTTATAAGATTTATTTAAATATGAGTTTTAAATTACATTAAGTATTATTTTGAACTCTAAGTGTATTATTTGAACTTCATTGCTTTTTATATCATTTATTTTGCAAGTTTAATTATAAATAAAAAAGCCCGACATGAACATCGTCGGACCTTATATACCAAGATAACTTATGCCAATCATAAGTAAAAAGAATATTACAGATAAAATTATTGTTAATCTATGCAAGAATAAATCGACGCCACGTTGTTTTTGTTTACCAAATAACTGTTCTGCGCCGCCACTGATAGCACCTGAAAGTCCATTACTTTTTCCTTCTTGGAGTAATACAACAGTCACTAATGCAATACAATCTATTATTAATAACACGATGAAAAATGTATGCATAAAAATTGTCCTCCATTCATTATATACGAAACGAATTATAACACATCTTCGTATTAATTATCAATCTTCTATCGATTGAATGTACTTTTGCGTTTAATTGAAACGATTAACATATAAGTAGCTAAAATAAGTGACCCAATTACTACAATTAAAATTGGAAATGCAGCAATGACATTTTTAGCTTCTAATATACCTTGTACGACCATATAGAGGTTAACAAGAGTGAAAAATGCATTAGAAATATAAACAGCAAACATAAACCACCATAAGTAAGGATGGCGATTCCAATAAGCAATAACGCCTGCTAAATATGCTAATAAATACATAATACCATCAAATCTAAAACTATTTAATACTTGATTCACAGAGTGTGTTGTTGTCTTCTGACCTGCTAATGATAATAGTGATTTCACAGTCGTTGTATCTAACACGAAAAAGTTATGAATGATTAACAGGATAAAAAATATAAGTGAACTGATAGCAATTACATTACCTGTAACAACTTCTCGTCTCGTAGTTTCAGCCATTTTAGTTCTCCTTTTGAAATTGAATACTTCTATTATTATACCAGTTTCAATGTATAAGTTAAATCATGCTAATTTAAATGACATTCTAATATTAAATGTATTTTTAAATATAAAAAACCCGTTACAGCCTCAACTCTGTAACGGGTTATCATCTAGGATGCGCTTCCTAGATATTTAGCGTGAACTTTATTGCGTGAACTCAACATTTAAGTCAAACTTATTTGTCTAAATTGTAGAATGATTTGATTCCATCAAATTTAGCTGTTTCATATAATTCATCTTCAATACGTAATAATTGATTGTATTTAGCAATACGGTCAGTTCTTGATAATGAACCAGTTTTGATTTGACCAGCATTAGTTGCTACAGCAATATCAGAGATTGTAGTATCTTCTGTTTCACCTGAACGGTGAGAAACTACTGCAGTGTAACCAGCTTTTTGAGCCATTTCGATAGCATCAAATGTTTCAGTTAATGTACCGATTTGGTTAACTTTAATTAAGATTGAGTTACCGATACCTTGTTCGATACCTTTATTTAGAATTTCAGTGTTAGTTACGAATAAATCGTCACCTACTAATTGTACTTTATCGCCGATACGATCTGTAAGTTGTTTCCAACCGTCCCAGTCGTTTTCGTCCATACCATCTTCAATTGTGATGATTGGATATTTGTTAATTAATTGTTCTAAGTAGTCAACTTGTTCAGCTGCACTACGTTTAGCACCATGTTCACCTTCGAATTTAGTATAGTCATATACGCCATCTTCGTAGAATTCTGATGAAGCACAGTCAAATCCTAAGAATACTTCTTCGCCTGGTTTATATCCAGCAGCTTCAATAGCTTGAATGATAGTTTCTACAGCATCTTCTGTACCTTCAAATTTAGGAGCGAAACCACCTTCGTCACCTACTGCAGTTTCTAATCCACGTTTACTTAAAATTGATTTTAAGTTGTGGAAGATTTCAGCGCCCCAACGTAATGATTCTTTAAATGATTCAGCACCTACTGGTAAAATCATGAATTCTTGGAATGCGATTGGTGCATCTGAGTGTGAACCACCATTAACGATGTTCATCATAGGTACTGGTAATTGTTTACCATTAAATCCGCCTAAATATTTGTATAAAGGTTGACCTAATAAGTCAGCAGCTGCTCTAGCTACAGCGATTGATACACCTAAAATAGCGTTAGCACCTAATTTACCTTTATTTGAAGTACCGTCTAATTGAATCATCATTTTGTCGATAGATACTTGATCTAATACTGAAAATTCACCTTCAACGATTTCTGGTGCGATAATTTCATTTACGTTTTCAACAGCTTTAGTAACACCTTTACCTAAGTAACGTGATTTATCACCGTCACGTAATTCTACTGCTTCGTGTTCACCTGTAGAAGCACCTGATGGTACTAATGCACGGCCGAAAGCGCCACTTTCAGTTAATACTTCTACCTCAACTGTTGGGTTACCACGTGAGTCTAAGACTTCGCGAGCGTAAACATCTGTAATAATTGGCATGTTTAATTTCTCCTTTAAATATATGATTTAAAGCTATTATAGCTTTATTTATTTGATTAATAAAATAATAATACATGTCGTTAATGAAAAGTTAACAAATAAGGAGTGTTTTCCCCTTATTTGTAACAACTTTCCTAACATTAATGATTAATTAAAGATTCTCCAGTCATATCTTCTGGTTGTTGAACATTTAATAAATCTAATAATGTTGGAGCTAAATCTCCTAAACGTCCTGTTTCTCTTAATGTTACGCCTTCTTTAGTAACAATAACTGGAACTGGGTTAGTTGTATGAGTTGTCATAGGTTGATCATCATCTGTTAGGACTTGGTCAGAGTTGCCATGGTCTGCAGTGATAATCGCATGACCACCCATATCGATAATTTTATCTACAACTTCACCTAAACATTCGTCAACTGCTTCAATCGCTTTGATTGTTGGTTCTAACATACCACTGTGACCAACCATATCAGGATTAGCAAAGTTTAATAAGATTAAATCTAAATCACCTTTGTCTAATTCTTCTAATAAAGCATCTTTGACTTCATATGCACTCATTTCTGGTTTCAAGTCATAAGTTGCAACTTTAGGTGAATCAATTAGTCGTCTACGTTCACCTTCGAATTCAGCATTACGACCCCCACTCATGAAATAAGTAACATGTGGGAATTTTTCAGTTTCAGCTATACGTAATTGTTTAAGATTATTGTCTTGAGCTACTTCACCGATAGTGTTTTTAAGGTCTACTTTTTCAAATACAACTTCTGCATCAACATCATCATTGTATTTTGTGAATGTAGCATAGAATAAATCATTTACACGTTCTACTTCGAAACCTTCGAATGCTTTATTAGTGAATATTTCAGATAGTTGAGCTGCTCTATCAGGACGGAAGTTATAGAAAATAACTGCATCTCCGTCATTAACACCTTCATTTTGTCCTTCAACAATAAATGGCTCAACAAATTCGTCAGTTAAGTCTTTAGCATAGTTAGCTTCTACACCTTCTTTAGCTGTAGAGAACGTTGGACCTTCAAAATTACGAATGGCATTATAAGCTTTTTGCTCACGATCCCAACGTTTGTCACGGTCCATTGCATAATAACGACCTGAAACAGAAGCGAATTGACCAACACCTAGTTCTTTAAATTTAGCTTCAGTGTCTTCGATATATTTAATTGCAGATTTTTGATCAACGTCACGTCCATCTAAAAATGCATGTACATATACTTTTTCAAGACCTTGTTTTTTAGCTAATTCTAAAATAGCGAACAAGTGTTGATAATGACTGTGAACACCGCCATCAGAAAGTAAACCAAAAACATGTAATGCTGAGTTATTATCTTTAACATGTTTAACTGCGTTATTTAACACATCATTTTCAAAGAAATCTCCATCTTCAATTGATTTGTTAATACGAGTTAAACTTTGATAAACAACACGTCCAGCACCGATGTTCATATGACCTACTTCTGAGTTACCCATTTGGCCTTCAGGAAGACCTACATCTAAACCACTAGCTTCGATTTGTGTAGTTGGATATTTACTATAATAACGATCGAAATTAGGTTTATTAGCTAATTTCACAGCGTTACCGTGTTCACTTTCACGATTTGCAAAACCATCTAAAATGATTAGGGCAGTTGGTTGTTTTGCCATAATTATTTTGCACCTTCTAACAATTGTTCAAAATCTTCTACTTTTAATGAAGCGCCGCCTACTAATGCGCCATCGATGTCTGATTGAGCCATGTATTCTTTAATGTTGTTAGGTTTAACACTACCACCATATTGAATACGAGTTGCATCAGCTACATCTTGACTTGAAACGTCTGCAAGTGTTTTACGTACGTGTGCACACATTTCATTAGCATCTTCAGATGTAGATGATTTTCCTGTACCGATAGCCCAAATTGGTTCATATGCGATAACAACTTGTTTAAGTTGTTCGTCTGATAAACCTTCAACAGCTTTCTTAACTTGGTTACCTACAACTTCATTTGCTTTTCCACTTTCACGTTCTTCATCTGATTCACCAACACAAATGATTGGTGTCATACCATGATTGAAGATAGCATGTGCTTTTTTGTTAACTTCTTCGTCAGTTTCGTGGAATAAATCACGACGTTCAGAGTGTCCGATAACAACATATTTTACGCCTAAATCAGCTAATGCTACAGGAGATGTTTCACCTGTGAAAGCACCATTATCTTCAAAATATGCATTTTGAGCACCGATTTGTAAGCCTTTAGCTTTACCATCTTTCACTGCTGTAATTAATGCGTCTAATTGGATTGTTGGTGCACAAATTACTGATTCAACTTCTTTTGGATCAGGTAATGTTGATAATTCGTTAACGAAATCTTTAGCTTCTTGAACTGTTTTGTTCATTTTCCAGTTACCTGCGATAATTGGTGTTCTCATTCATTACACTCCTTAATAATTTAATGTTTATTAAAATTCTTAAAATGTCTTTCGTGTTTTATTTTCCCAAATATATTCGAGAAAAACACAGAGTTACATTTATATTATTTATCATTGATTGCTTTAATACCTGGTAATTCTTTACCTTCTAGGTATTCTAATGATGCACCGCCACCTGTAGAGATGTGAGAGAAGTCATCTTCGAATCCAAGTGAGATTGCTGCAGCTGCAGAATCACCACCACCGATAATTGTTACAGCATCTTGTAAGTTAGCGATTGATTTACATACACCAATAGTACCTTTAGCAAAATTACTAAATTCGAATACACCCATAGGTCCATTCCATACTACTGTATGCGCACCTTGTAATTCTTTGTTGAATAATTCAACTGTTTTAGGACCAATATCCATTGATTCTTGATCTTTTGGAATTTCATCAATTGATACTTCAGTAATTTCTGCATCATTTGAAAATTCTTTAGCTACTTTAGCATCAATAGGTAATACGATTTGGTCTCCATTGCTTTCTAATAATTCTTTAGCAAAGTCAATTTTATCTTCTTCTAATAGAGATAAACCAATTTCTTTACCTTGTGCTTTAAGGAAAGTATAAGCCATTCCACCACCGATAAGAATTTTATCAGCAATATTTAATAAGTTTTTGATTACACCAATTTTATCAGATACTTTAGCACCACCAAGGATTGCTACTACTGGTTTGTGTGGATCATTAACTACGCCACCGATGAATTTAATTTCTTTTTCCATTAAGAAACCTGCTGCAGTTTCTAAATGAGTAGAAATACCTACGTTAGAAGCATGTTCACGGTGAGCAGTACCGAAAGCATCATTGACAAATACGTCACCTAATGAAGCCCAATATTTACCTAATTCTGGGTCATTTTTAGATTCTTTTTTACCATCTAAATCTTCAAAACGAGTGTTTTGTACTAATAAAACATCGCCAGCTTTTAAATCTTTAATTGAAGATTCTAATTTTTCTCCACGAGTTTCAGGTACGAATACTACGTCTTTGTTTAATTTTTTAGATAAATCATCAGCAACAGGTTTTAAAGTTAATGATTCTTTGTCGCTTTCTTCTTTCACTTTACCTAAGTGTGAAAATAATACTACTTTACCACCTTGTTCGATGATGTATTTGATTGTTGGTAATGCTTGAACAATACGGTTGTCGTTTGTAATTTCACCATCTTTTAAAGGTACGTTAAAGTCAGCACGAACTAATACCGTTTTGTCTTTAAGTTCTAAATCAGAAACTATTTTTTTAGCCATTTTCATTTCCTCCTTTAATTAGGAAAACATATATTAAAAAATAAGCGGAGAAGCGTTTGTGCTCCCCGCTTACTCATAAGCTTTATTATAAATTTTAACAGTTAAGAGCACTAGTTAAATTAACTATGCTTTAATTATTTAGATAACTCAGCTAATTTGTTTAAAGTACGTACTAATTGAGAAGTGTAAGACATTTCATTGTCATACCAAGCAGCTACTTTAACTAATTGACGATCGCCAACTGTCATTACACGAGTTTGAGTTGCATCGAATAATGAACCGTAAGTCATACCTACAACGTCAGAAGAAACGATTTCATCTTCAGTGTAACCGAATGATTCGTCAGAAGCTTGTTTCATAGCTTTGTTAACGTCTTCTACTGATACGTCTTTTTCTAATACTACTGTTAATTCAGTTAATGAACCAGTTGCAACTGGAACACGTTGTGCACCACCGTCTAATTTTCCGTCGATTTCAGGAATAACTTTACCGATTGCTTTTGCAGCACCAGTTGAGTTAGGGATGATGTTTTCTGCTGCAGCACGAGCACGACGTTTGTCGCCTTTTCTGTGTGGAGCATCTTGAGTATTTTGGTCACCAGTGTATGCGTGGATAGTTGTCATTAAACCTTCAACTAAACCAAATTCATCATTTAATACTTTAGCTACTGGAGCTAATGAGTTTGTAGTACATGAAGCACCAGAAACTACTGTTTCAGAACCGTCTAATTCTTGGTGGTTAGTGTTGTAAACGATTGTTTTTAAATCGCCTGTAGCTGGAGCTGAGATTAATACTTTTTTAGCACCTGCGTCAACGTGAGCTTGTGCTTTATCTTTATCAGTATAGAAACCAGTACATTCTAATACTACGTCGATATCTAAGTCTTTCCAAGGTAATTTGCTTGCATCTGGTTCGTCGAATGATTTAACTTCTTTACCGTTAACGCGGAATCCACCGTCGATAACTTCTACTTCACCAGTGAAACGTCCTTGCATAGTATCATATTTTAATAAATGAGCTAACATATCGTCATCAGTTAAGTCGTTTACTGCTACTACTTCTAAACCTTCAACGTCTTGAATTCTTCTAAATGCTAAACGACCAATTCTTCCAAAACCATTAATTGCTACTTTTACTGCCATTATAATGGCCTCCTTTAAAATGATATTTAAAAAGCTTTGAACTTTTTATTCCTAATTTAATATTACTTTCGCCGCAGCTTCGTCAGTGATTAACACTGTATTCTCAGGTGCAATTGAAAGATAAGCTTTAATTGCTTCTCCTTTAGATTGACCACCTGCTACTGCAAATATAAAGTCTTTGGACTCAAGATCTTCTAATTGTAATCCAATCGTTTTCACTTTATGAACTACATTGCCTTGAGCATCAAAATAATATCCAAATGCTTCACCTACGGCGTGGTGATGTTGAAGTTTTTCTATCACATCTGTATGTGATTGTCGTCGATACGCCATCTTCAGCGCATCACCGATACCGTGTATGGTTACATTTGCTTGTTTTATTTTATCGAGTGTGTGACTAACTGAAGGTTCTAACATTAATGTATTATATGTAGATTCGCTTACGTTATCTGGTACATACAATGTTGTGTAGTAACCACCTGCTTGTTGCGCCATGCTTGATGCGATAGTGTTTGCTTGATAAACCATGTTCTCACCAAGTCCGCCTCTAGCAGGTACAAAGAATACATTAAATGGTAATAAATGAATGGATTCACTTACATAAGCCATTGTAGAACCACCTGTTACAGAAACAATTGCATCTTCATACAATATGCTTTCTAATAACTGACCAGCTTGTCTCCCCATTTCTCTCTTAACTGTTTGTTTCTCGTCAGAATCACCAGGGACAACATGTACTTCTTTTATGTTGTACTTTTCTTTAATAGCTATTGCCATTTTATGGTCATCTGAATAGTGGTTGAAGTAGTCATTCAATTGTTTGATTACTTCTTTACCCTTTTCAGTGATTTCCATACCTGTTGATTTAACATTGATTAGTTCTTGTTTTTTTAATAAATCTGTTTCAGAACGTAGAACTCTTTCCGTCAAATCCATATGTTCACTTAAGCTGCGTCGTCCAACTGGCTCATTTTGAGAAATAGTAGTTAAGATTGAAAAACGACGATACATCTTTTCGACCAAATCTGGAATAAGTTGTTGTTGAGTTTCGATCAAATCTTTCACTACTCGTTCCTCCTCAATATATTTCTAAAGGATGAGTCAATTTTGTTGAATCATAGAGGGTTGACGTTTAAAGTCCCACGTGGGACAAAATCTAACCTCTTTACAATTGCAATAGTACTATTATGCGAATTAAAATGCAAGTAAATCCGCTCAAAATTTTCCAAATATTGTGTAAAGCGATTTCATTCGTTGTACCTACAGTTACGTGAATTTAATCACTTGGTTACAATAATTTATCCTTTTTTGAAAGTTTGTTATGTCATCCAATGAATTTACTTTAATAAACAATATATTTATAATATTACCCTTTATATTGTGTACTAACCATTCGGTGATATTCTACGATATTCGACATTCATTTCTATTTCTAACACTTTAATTTATAATCTAATTAAATCAATTTCTAAACTAGGAAGAAGGCTTGTTCCATAATGAACAATAATGAAGAAAATAATGTTGAGGTCATCGACCCAACTGACCCTCGTTATAAAGATGAAGAACATTTTCATCAAAATATACAAGATGACTCTAAAAAAAGATATCAAACATATTCATATGGATGTACACACACAGGTTGTGGTTGCACAATGGGTTGTGGTACATTAATGTTTATTTCTTTTATTATTACAATGATAATTTATTGGCTATTTTAATAAGTTTGGTAATTTTCCTAATAGTATTTGTTAATAGAAAAAAACCGATTAAGTCATAGAGTTGTTTACATATAGTAAATGCTCTACATACTTAATCGGCTTTTTATTTAATCGTCTGATTCACTTTTAGATGAACTGCTTTGACTTTGTGAACTTTGAGAATTACTAGATTGTTGTGTGTTACTACGTTGCGTATTATTGCTTGAATTATTACTCTGTGATGATTGTTGTGTGCTAGGTTTAGCTTGAGTACTTTGTTTCTCTTGCGTACTTGGCTTTTCTTGGGTACTTGGTTTTTCCTGAGTACTTGGCTTTTCTTCAGTACTTTGTTTCTCTTGCGTACTTGGCTTCTCTTCTGTACTTTGTTTTTCTTGTGTGCTTTGTTTTTCTTTTGTTTTATTATCTACTTTTGATTTTTGTTGCGTTTTTTGCTGTTGCGTTCTTTGTTGAGTTGAAGGTTGTTGTGTTGTTTGTTGACGTGTATTTTGTTGAGTTTGCTGAGTTTGTTGAGTCTGTTGTTGAGTATTTTGATTTTCTTTAGACTTATCGTCAGAAGATTTTTCTTTTTTATCTTTATCGTCTTTGTCTTTTTTGTCTTTTTTGTCTTTCTGCTCTTGCTTTGTCTCGTTATTAAGGCGCTCATTTGCTTTTTTAGAATGATCTACAAATGAAAATATAGCAAATGCTAGTCCAAATAATAGTAATAAAACAATAATAATACTTATTATTTTAGCGATTCCGCTCATACCTTTTTTGCCTCGATTTTCATAATCATTAAAATCTTGCTTTGACATATTCTCCCTCACTTTAAACATGGAATATTCTATAATATTAAATAAATCTTTATCTTAAGTTGATGAATTGATTCAATCGTTAAAAACATAAGTTAAAATGTTCATTAAGTTTAGCAAATAAATTTATACTTAAACTTATCTTACTTATGATAACATCATAATGAATAAGAAACATCAATTTTAACCATTTTAATATAAATTTAATAAGAACGGTTTGTGATAATAATGAAGAAAATACTTGATGATTCACTGGAATTTGATAAAGAAGAAAAACAAAAAATAACATTAAAAAAGATGCTCATATCAAATGATAATAATCAAGATCATGTTCCTAAACTACGTGAAAGCTTTTTTTATATCATTATCCTGTTGCTATTATTTAGCTTTATATGGATTTTTAATTAGTAATTTCAAAATGTCTTTTTATATTGCATAATATATTTTTCGTTTTTAAGTTAATTTCTGTAAAAAGATGTAATTATCATTTAGAATAGGATTGAAGGTAGAAAAAGACCCATACGCTGCTCGCATGGGCCACTACTAAAGGGAGTCAAAATTTACCTTCGCTAGTATATTATGGGGTATACTCATACTAATTAAGAGATGTTTAATTAATTTCCGAAGGTACAAATTTATTATAACTTAACATAAAAATTTTTAAATACGATTATAAAAAAGTCTTTGACATATTGTTGGCTAAAAAATGGATAAATTTTGAATAACTAGAATCACTTTAAGTAATTTATGAATTACAATTTTCAAGTTGAGGTGAAATAATGAAAAATTATTTAATAACTGGCGGAACTGGTATGGTTGGTTCGCATTTAGTAAACGAAATTAAAAAGTCAAATGCCCATATAACAATTTTAACTAGACATGATGAACAATCTAATGATACTAAGGTTTCTTATGTAAATTGGGCTAAAGAAGGTTGGGTAAATAACGTTCCCGATGTAGATATTGTCATTAACTTAGCAGGCGCTACACTTAATAAACGATGGACTGAAGATTATAAACAGACTTTGATGTTAAGTAGAATTCAATCTACTCAAGCGCTAGTTGATTTGTTTAAAGAAAGAAAACATAAACCAGAAGTATTATTTAACGCGAGTGCAATGGGTTATTACCCTCCTGACTATCATCATAGTTATACTGAATTATTTAAAACGCTACCTTTCGACTTTTTATCAGATATCGTCTATCAATGGGAAAGATTTGCTCAACAATTTGAATCCTTTGGAACTAGAGTTGTATTAGGTCGATTTGGTATGATTTTATCTAATGATGGTGGTGCACTTCAAACTATGAAATTACCCTATCAGTTCTATGTAGGCGGTAAACTTGGTTCTGGATATCAATGGTATTCTTGGATTCATATCGATGATTTAACACGTGCTATTCTATTTACTATTGGTAATGAAAAAGCATATGGACCATTTAATTTAACTGCCCCAATTCCTGAACGTCAAAATCTATTTGGCTATACATTAGGTCGAGCTATGCACAAACCTCATGAAACATGGGTGCCAGGTTTTGCTATGAGATTAGTTTTAGGTGAAATGTCAACTGTAGTATTAGATACACAAAAGGTATTACCAAATAAACTACAAGCACTAGGTTTTAATTTCATGTATAATAATCTTAAAAGTGCACTTGATGATTTAGTTAGTAAATAAGATAAGAGGTACATCTATGAAGAACTCTCAAAACAATCGATTAACATATATTTTACTCATTATAGCAGGCGTTATTTGTATAATTAACGGCGTACTTGCGTTTGACCATTCGATTATTATGATATCACTCTCTTTACTTTTTATGATTATAGGTATAGGTGTTTTATATTTTTCAATTCGTGGATTGAAAAATGAAACAAAGAAATCCAACAACAAAGCACGTTATAATAAATAAAATTGACACTCAATCAAAGTCGCACTTTGATTGAGTATTTTTTAATTAAAAAAGGTGTCAGAACAATTGAATTTGTCCTGACACCTTTTAGATTATCATTTGTTAAAAAGTTATTGTGTAATGAATTATTGTTTACCTTCTGGTTCCATTACTTCATCAACTAAACCATATTCTTTAGCTTCTTCTGCAGTTAAGAAGTTATCACGATCTGTATCTTGTTGAATTTTTTCAATAGATTGACCAGTTCTTTCAGCTAAAATACGGTTTAATTTTTCACGTGTTTTTAAGATATGGTTAGCAGCGATTTCAATTTCAGTTGCTTGACCTTGTGCGCCACCTAATGGTTGGTGAATCATTACTTCAGCGTTAGGTAAAGCAAAACGTTTACCTTTAGCACCTGCAGCTAATAGGAATGAACCCATTGATGCAGCCATACCAATACAAATAGTTTGTACATCTGGTTTGATGTGTTGGATTGTATCATAAATCGCAAAACCAGCTGTTACACTACCACCTGGTGAATTGATATATAAGTAAATATCTTTCTCTGAGTCTTGTGCTTGTAAGAATAATAATTGTGACACGATAGAGTTTGCTACATTATCATCAATTTGTGATCCTAACATAATAATTCGGTCTTTTAATAAACGTGAATAAATATCATACGCACGTTCACCGCGGTTTGTTGTTTCAATAACTGTAGGAATTAAATTCATTTATATTTCCTCCTTGTAATAACTGTTAATCCTAATTTTAAACTAAAAGTCAAAAATGGTCAAAAATAAAGCTCTTTAGCTTAACTTGTTCATTGACGTTAAGTTAAATACTTTTGTACACTAGAAATAACTATTTTTGATTGTACTTATTTTAATTGATTTAGTACAGAAATAAGCTTTATATCTTTACCCCTCGTAGTGTAATGGATAACACATAAGATTCCGGTTCTTAGAATAGGGGTTCGATTCCCTTCGAGGGGGCTAATAACGAAAAATTAAACACTTTTTGAAAATAAGAATCCCGTAATGACGGGGTTCTTATTATTTTGCCGTCTAATAACACACTATATAAAACAGATTTTTAGGGACTTTTTAGGGACCCAAGTTCCAAATAAAAAAACCACACCCAAAAAGGGTATGGTTAAAATAAATTAAACAGAAGATCTATTGTGAGAGATGGAGTATTGAAACTCCGAAAATAATTATAACACATTGAGAATAAAAAAACATTTATAATTTAACTAGAAATAGAATATAGTAATCTAAAATTAATGTATATAATTGAATATAAAAAAGAGCAGTCCCTTGGACTGCATCTTTAAACGAACAGAATTTTATGAGAACACTTTAAAGTCGAACACTACAATTACATTGGAATGTTCAAATATTAATATACACGATATTTTTACTTTTGACAATACATTATAAAAATACTGTTTTTTGGTAATTAATTCGCAAAATAAAATACTCGCACCTTAAAGGCTACGAGTATTTCGCAAATTTTGCATTACTAAAATGCATGGAAAATAACACTCAGTGACATGCTTGAGTTTTACAAAGGGATTATCGTAAGGCTAAGTTCTTTGCATGTAAAAAAATAATAACATAAAAAAAAGAGATAATTAAAACAATTATCTCTTTAATGCAAAGTATATGAGGTTATAAATGCATATTATATAATACAACAATTAATAATATAATGCAAAAAAACAACACGAAGTATATTAGTTGGTTGTTTATACAGTTATATATTCTAAAGAAAACACTATTCCAATATATCACACAATATTTTTTATGTACACATTAAATTTATGTATAAAAAATAAGGCGGTCTATTGACCACCTTAAATGCAAATTGAAATAATCCCTACACTCATTATAGCTTGTTTTTGAATACGTACAATAAAAAAGGTAGCCTTTCGGGCTACCCAGCATAAAGAAAAGATAATAATCGTTTAAAATGGTGATTTTATGAGTGTGGATAATTGGGGAATTATACCACAAATTAAATGTATCACTTATTTAACAGTGAAGAAACCCTAAATTGTCTTTTTTTCGATTAAATTCATAAAAAAACCACATTCATTTAGAATGTGGCAATAGAATATAGTACCGTCATAAAGACGTTATCGTTATTAGTTATATTATAGCATATTACTGATTATTTTCCTCTATTTTAATTTGATATTCGTATAGCTTTTCAGTAGTGTTTAAGGTTAAATTATCTACATCACGTTTGCCTTGCCTTAATTGTGATAGTACATATTGTGATACACCAGTAGCTTTATATATTTTATATCCTGTTATATCACTTTCAATCAATTCAATTATTTTTTTCTTGTATTCTGACAAGTTCTTCACCTTCATATCTATACCCTAATTTTTTCATATGTTGGATTCTTGCAAACTTAATTATCTCGGGCAATAATAAAATAAATATTAAAAGCATTACTTTAAAAATGATATTCATTTGAATTCATCACCTATCTGTAATATAATAACCATGAAAAGAGGTAGGGGCTTTTGCCCCTGTTGGATTAATCATTTTTTCTGATTATCTTTCTTGGCTTTAAGATAATCTAGATGCCATTTTCTTAGTTGTTTTATAATTGCTGGTGTTCTTTGTACTGTAGCAAGTACGATGAGCATCAGCATTTTTATGATGTCGTCCAAATCAACCACCTCCTCTCATGGTGGTTTGTAAGTCATTAACTAACTTACAAATACAATTATACTGCACAGTTGTTTATGTTACAAGTGTTTTATTTAAATTTTTACATAAAAAAATAGGGCAGTCGCTAGGACTACCCTTGATTGAAAGGAAATGTGTTAAATTACTTTTAAAGTTCTTTGTGATTATATTAATCAGAACTATATATTTATATTAACATATTATTTCCAGTTTATGGAACCCCAATACTTCTCATTTTTAATTTTTTCTTGTTTGTCTGTTATTTTACATAACGCACAATAGAAATATCCTGATGATGGATTAGTAGGATATTTGAACTTCGCCCACCAATAACCGTCTTTTTTAGTAATACTCACAAAGTCTACCCATTGATTGGATAACAACCAATCAGAACTAGGTACGACAGAACCTTTCACGCTTGGACTACGTCTTACTTTGATTGTTGTATTAGTAGTAAATCTACCTTTCCAATTCCATGTGATCTGTTTTTCTTTCTTTTTCTCTTTCGATTTCTTGAGTAATTTAGATTCTGTTTTCTTTTTACTAAATTTAGGACGTATAAACCACATTTGCGTGTCGTATTCGTGTTTACGACGTGTGACCGTTTCCCAACCGGTTCCATTATTGATTGGTCCACTTGTCCAACCACCACCGAGCCAGTTTTGTTCAAGTACAACGATGTAATCAAGCGTTGCTTCAACGACCCAAGCAACGTGACCCCAACCATTGCCCATTTGTTCTCCCCAAACGACTAAATCACCTGGTTTAGCTAAAAAGCTAGGCGTGTTTTTGAATACTGTAGCCTCACTTTTAAATTTATCTTTATTGTAAGCATTAAAAGGAATGTCTTTCGCTCCATTACCTTTAAGTCCATGACCAAATAATTTATCCCAACCTACATTTGCGTAATCGACACATTGAAAAGCTGCGTATAAATCATAATCATATTGTTTATCTACTGTAGATTTTAACCATTTTACGAATTCATCACGTGTAAATGATGTCGCACCTTTTTCTACTTTCACTGGTGTAGCTTTAACCTTTACATTTTGTTTGTAGTATTTAGCGACTAACTTATCAAGATTTGATGTATTTCTGCCATAACCAGACGCTTCTAATGCGTTTCCTGGATCTTGTTTATCTGCTTGAATATCTTGATGTCCTGGCATTCTAGTTTTGTAATCAATATGCCAATACTCTGCAAGATATGCTAATACTCTAGCACCATTGTCTAACGCTTTTCTACTACGTTCTCTATCACTGAAATAACATATTTCAACACCTATCGCTACATCATTAGCGTCTCTGTTGTACCAAATGTTATCTGTAGGCGCGTCATAGAGTACATGCCAAGCTTTCTCTGTTGTTGGTATACAAATGATACATTCTTTATCGTCAACGAATATATGAGCACTAGCTACGTTATTCCAAGGTATATTATAAGTATTCTCATAGTAAGTTACATTTGATTGTGCAGTTGTGTTGATATTACCTGTATCATGCGCAACGATGAATTGCGGTTTACCACCGTCCATTTTTTCACCATAACGTCGCGTGCCTTTTGTTAGTAATTGATATCTTACTTTAACACCTTTCCAATTCTCTGTAGCCATTAATAACACTCCTATTTTAAATTATTTTCTTTTAAATATTCTTCTTGTGCTTTTGAATGCGAGTGAATTACATACGTGTTTTTATAGACACCGTATACTGCAATTACAAAAGGCACTATTGACGTAGCGAAATTTTGCCATGCGTCTAACTTTTCGGGCATTAAAAAAGGAACCTCGATACCACTTGCTTTTAATGCAAGGTATAAAGCCCCTAACATACCACCAAATAATCCAATATATTGTTTTAATTTATCTGCAGTCATTTATTTATGCTCCTTTTGTGTAAAATAAAAAGCCAACGCATTGCGACGACTTTACTTAAATAATATAGGTGCTAGTCCAACGGCAGCAGATAATAAACCAAATATACCTGTTACAATTGCAGTAGCTATACCTACATTAAAAGTTTGTTTTTTAGTCAATATTTGACTGAAACTTTTTATTTGTTCATCGTGACCTTTAACTTCATACCTCAAGTCATTAACTTCTGATACGAAATCTGTCATTTTATCACTAATCTTTTCTAAATGACTTTCTTGTTTCTTCTGTGATTCATAGGTTTGTTTTTGTATTAATGTTTGTTTATCTACTTTGTTATTTAAGCTACTAATTGCCTCTGTGTGTTTTCTGTCGTTCTCGTTGATTCTTTCATATATCTTACCTGTATTACGCTCCCACTCATGACGTAATACATACTTTTCATTATTTTCGGACAATACCAATCACTCCAAGTACAGAAACCATAATGTTTACCACTGCCAATGTGGAAAATTGCAGTGGTGTAAGCCAATTAATAGCATGAAATATACTTGCCGATGTCATTAAAAAGTAAAACAAACCATTACCTGCACCGCCAATTAAAATTAAATAATTAAATACATTATTCATTTCTCTTTTAGGTAAGAAGAAAGGAGCGATGATCAACATTAAACTAAATACCATACCAAGAATCCCCCATACCCAAATAGGCATGATGTTATGAAGTGCTATATAGAATTGCGAATCATCAAGCACATCTTCCTGTTCTTTTGCCCAAAAGAAGCCTCTTTCGAACATAAGTATTCCAAACCCCATATACAGAATCACTTTGTGGATATAATCAAAATATGTTTTTTTCAATCTAGCACCTCATTTTATTCAATATAAAACCACAAGTATTAAACTTGTGGTTCCTCTGTATAAGTAACGTCAACAACTTGCTTTGCTACTTTAATAGTTAACAACTCTTTTGCGATACCAAATTCATAATTCAATTCATTTAAACTATTAAGACGTTGAGCGAGCTTTTCTGCTTTCTCTTGCTCATCAAGTTTATATGCTGCTGATGTGTTAGTGCTTGGGAAGAATTGCCCACGATAATCAATACTGAGTGCATTCTCCACACCTTCACTATCTACTTGTACTAAAATATAATTTTCTTTTTTATTTACTACTTCGTTTGTCATGATCGATTCCTCCTATATTTGTGTATAAAAATAGTGCCAAAGATTACTCTTCTTCGGCACTTTCTGAATTTTGTTCTTGTATGATTGCTTTTAACATTGCATTTTCTTGTGTAAGTTTTGCTACTTCCTGTGTAAGATAATTAATTGTAAGTTGTGGATTAGCTTGTAATCCTTGATTATTATTTTCCATTGATTTGTTCCTCCAATGTTTTAATTTTATTTTCTAAACTTTCGTTCTTTTCTATTAATTCTTTTACTGCTTTTAATGTCGTATACATTATCTCATCATTTTTTACTGAATTTTTACTATCTGAAACAAACAAATCTGGTGTTTCTCGTTCGATTACTACACCGTGTTGCAAAGTTTTATCTTCATCATATTTATAGTTAAAACTGTATAATTCAGTTTCTTTTAAAGCAGCTATAGCATTGAAATTCCATCTTTCAATATTTTCTTTATATTTTTCAGATGATTTTTTCTCCCAACCTTTAGTGTAATATACAGTACCTTCTGAAATAACATCATAACAATGAACATCTTTATATCCTATATTTCCACCGTTATAAAGTAAGTTATTCGTTACTCGTAATTCATTGGTGGAAACGCCAATATAGAAATTACCACTAACTGTGCGAATAGATCCTGCTCTAATTTCGTTTGCTGCAAGTCCTTTTAAATTATAGTTTCCGTTATTATATCCAAGTTTGTCAGTAATTCTAACTTCATTATCTACTTTTGCATAACAGTTATCGCCTTTAGCAAACCAATCTCCTAATAAATTACGACCATAAAAGTCACCAGTACCAATGTTACCGTCTTTATCAGTCGCATATACGTAGTTAGATTTTGGTGACTTATCAAAACGTATACCTGAACCAAAATCATAAGGACTGTTATTTGTACCCGTAATTAAACCGTACGATAAAACACCGTCGGTATCTGCGCCTGTATCATTATTTTTAACCCAAAATCTAAATTCGTTTGTACCTGTTCGGTTATCTTTCATCGGTCTGATATAAACTGAACTTGTTTGACTTTCTATGTTAACAGTTAAGTTTGAATCTAAAATAACACGACTGTTATCACTCGCTAATGCAACCGCACCATATGTGGAATGTAATGTCACACCACGTGAAGTTTCATTGTATCGTTGTGAATGGAATTCTAATGTACCGGCAGTTTCATCTCCAGCACCTGCTAACATAGTAGAGAGGCCTTTTTCTGTTAGATATAGATTATATCCAGTATTGATATTAGACACTTGTATCGTACCTTTATTCATACCTAGTTTAAGTTTTGCGGTATCCGTGATATTTGCCCATGTTCGAGTAAATGAGCCGTAAGAAAGAATCGACGTATTACGAATATCTATATATTCTGAACTGTTACCACCACGTATGCCCATGTTGTTTACATTGATATCTAAACCTTCATTAGAAAGGTTTAATCGGTTAACAACCTCGTCTTTACCAACTTTATTATTTAAATTCTGCGTGACAACTTTAAAATCTTTGTTAACTGTGATGTCGACTTTATCGCCTTTTAAATTAATACCGTTTGGACCAATAGTACTTGACTGGATATTACCGTTATCGTCATAAGAAAGAGTAATACCTGATGTTGTATTGTTAATGATTTGTGAAACAACACTATTTAAAGTTTTGCTACTTTCATCAAATACATCTTTAGAAACACGTTGAGATATTTGTTCACTTTCAGTTAATGTTTCAGCTTTAGTAGTTGATAATCTTTTAGTTGTTTCGTTGTCGTATTCTTCTTTTGTGACTCTATCTAAAATTTGATTACTTAATTGTTTTCTTTCCGTTTCTGATGTATCCAAACGTTCTACAATGCCTTCTTGGTCACTTTCGTAATCAATACTTCTCACATAAGACTTTAACTGTTCTTGTGTATCTTCACGTGCTGCTTGAATGGCTTGTTCAACTGCATTTGGTGTTCCGACTAATTGATTATTTTCATTAACAACTAATCCGAATTTATCAGCTACATTAAGCAATGCATTTTTAAATTTCTCATCAGTATATTGAGATTGTAGTAATTGTAATCGTTTATCTGCCGAAACTTGAGCGTCACGCATAGCTTTATATAAATCTTGTAATTGTTCACGATAATCAAGAAATAATGCTTGTGTATCAATCAAATTACCTATAGTTGCTGTTTCAGCAGTCATACCATCAAGGTTTGATTTAATATGTTGATATACATTTATAACGGCATTAGATTTAATATCTAACTGACTTTTTAAATCCTCATCAGTTAAATATTCATTGTTTTGTAATGCAGACACATTTTCGATTAACTGGGCATGTTGAATACTTAAATTTTGGAATGTATTAGTCAACGCATTATATAACGTTTCTTCTCTACTCATTCCACCTAATTGTTTTACATTTTGTGCCGTTTCATTAATCCATTCACCATTCCAGTATCTTCTTAATACTGCAACATTAGGATTGCTTGTGTCATACCAAAGCATATCATTGACTGGATTATCGGGAGATGTAGCACCTTTAAATATCTTACGTTCAAAATATTCTAATTGACCTGCAACAACATCATTAACAATCGTATTAACGTTATTCACATTGTCGTTCATTTTCTTACTAATATCTGCAAGTTTTTTAGTGAATATATCTCTTAAATTGCTTTCGTCATATTCAACCACATTACCAAATTTATAAGTGCTTTCATCTTGTAATAAGTCATAATCAACACCAATAACTTCTGCTTCAATATAAAGTGGTGGTCTGAAATCTCTATCCTTAATACGTACTGTGTCGTACAGGGATACAACCATTTCTGGATAGTGTTTGTGTATATCTGTAGAAGTTATTTCATAACTGATTGCCGATTTATTACGTTTGTTGAGTTCCGTTTTAGCGAGTGTAGTTAAACGTTCATCAGTCATATTGCTATCGTCTGATTCAGGTTCATACACACTCCATAAGTAACGCCCAGGCAATCCAAACTGTGCCTGAGCGTCGTCATCTGTAACTATTTTTTCTAATCTTTGTCCAGTGTCGCTTTCGGGACCAATGGCATATAATGCAGTCCGTACTTCTGACATATCAACGGTACGTGTCATACCAGTTAAGTCTTTACCTTTAGTAATCTCTTTACCTTTAAATAAGCTAACTGGTTTCTTAAGTGTTACATATCTATGTTCAACTGTATGTGAGCCGAGTTCTATTGAATAATCTGCAACCATACTATACGTTGTGCATAACATGTTAATAACTTCATACGGCGTTGAATAAGCAGTCCATGATGTTGTTCTCATACCACCATGTTCAGTGTCATCTGACATTTCCCAACCAGTGTTACGTAATGTCTCATTCAAGGCTTGAGATGTGCTATAAGCACTATATTTACCAGGTTTTATAGGTCGTGATTTATCGATATCTTCTAAATATGATGCATTACTTTCTACATCAGTTGTACCATCAAAGTTATCCACCACATGAGAAATAATGAACTCACGATAAACACCATTATTATCTTGTGCAATAATACGATTACGTTCACGCAAATGTTCAGCACGTTCATTTAACATTGTGAAATCGAATGTTTCTGATTTTTCTTCAGCGTTGGTACTCATCACTGCATTTAATAATGCGCCGTCATCACGACTAATATAATCAATGACTTTGTCATTGAAGTCTAAAATATGAACGCCTGTATGTTTCAACTCGTCACCTCCTTATAAGTATCTATCTTGCCAATAAACAGTAGTGTCAAAAGTTTTTTCTGGATAAATAATACATTCATTATAACCACTATTGATATTAAAGAAATCACTACCAAACGTTTTTAAATCAAGTGACGGATCTTCATTAATTGTTACTGTTTTGTCTTGCATATTGATGTTTATCACATCGCCTTTTTTAATAATCATGTCACGTGCTTTAGGTGGTTTAGGTAACTTTTCATGAGTGTAGCTACCTAAAATGTAAGTTGGCATGTGGTAGTTCGTACCATTCTTTGCAGTATATACACTAACTGCTGCAATAGGACGTTGGTAGAACTTGCCACTGTCTTCCCATTGTTTCTCATGCACATCAACCGGAATGACACGTTTAGGATACTCAACTTCTTTATATTTCCAAGTTTTAATTTTAAATGTTGTACCTGAACGTTCTAAACGGATATACAATACTAAATCATCCCACTTATAGAACATAGGTAAATTACCATATTCATAAATCTTCTTTTGTTGTCCTAATTGGTCGAATAATGTAATTACAATGCTACCAATTGCTTGACTAGAACGAGTATTCCGATAGCCAATGCTTGCGATTAAGCGATTATCTGTATCGTATAAATACTGCGCACAATGTGTTGAACCTTTTTTCTTTTGATTCACATGCAATTTAATGGTAGAAACAAAATCTTGTGCCGATTTACCGAAACTGTGTTTATATTCTGCACCGTTCCAACCTGATGTGGCAGTGATTGTATCTTGTTTCAATACAAATGAATCTTTAGAACTTGCAAGCTCCATACCTCCACCCGTTGTGCCTCCTGTATATCCATCTATATTTGTACCTGCTGTTTGTTTTGTCCAACCTGTAAAATTACGCATTTCATTATCCCAAAGCGTTGGCGTGTAATCTTCGACTGGTTTATCCAAGTCATCATCACCAATCATGAAGTAATCTTCATCATTTTTAGTGATCATATAGTAACTTGCATTTTGTAATGCAGTTGCTTGCACGATAACTGGGCTATCTGCAGTGCCTGTACTAACCACACTGACTTGGTCTGATATAGCAGTATTTTTCGTACCTTCTACTGCATATTTGTATGGGTCTGCTAAGACAACAGAAATGGTAAAAGAATAAAATCCATATTTGTCTTTTTTTAATTCTATAGGGCCTTCAAAATATGCATTCCAGTACCAATCTTGTGAAGTAAATTGCAGTGGAACTGATTCTTCATAATTAAAAAATCGAACTAATTCATTTAACACATCATCATGTGTTTTAACCCCACCATGAGATAAATAGTCATTATGAACGATTAAAGGCAAATCAAATTTAATTTCTTTTAAGTTTCTATTCTTAACAATACTTCCTGGACGACCTGCAACTTCTTCGGTTTCTAATGCAAAATTAAAAGAGGGTATCTTAAACCCTCTTTCAACTATTAACCATGGAAGTTTTTTGTTATTTACTTTGATTGTATCAAGCATTATCTAACCTCCCCTGGTTTAAATCTTGATTTTCTTTGTTTCTGTCTTTTGTATTTATCAATAGAGCTGAATACTTGTTGTTCATGAGTAAACTGGTCAATCGTAGGCTCAAAATCCTTATCTGCAATAGTTTGATTGCTAGTAACTAACTGTGTAAGTAATGCTATTTGTTCTTGCTGTTGTGCAACCATTTGCATAAGTATAGAGCTATCATCACTACTACTATTAATATTAGGTAGTTGGTTAGGACGTTTATTACTACTTGTGTTAGAACGACCTCTTTGAATATCTTGAGCGGCTAAAGCCAACATCTTCATTGCGTCTCCACGTCGTGATGGGTCTGTTGGAATTATCCATTCAGGATAGCCACCTTCTGCGATGTTATACCAACCTGCATTTTTGATTAATCCGCCTGTAGCAAATCTACGATGTCCACTAGGACCCCAACCTGAACGTCCGTAAGGTAAATCTCTACGCCAATTTGAGTTATTGAAGAATGCTAATAATTGATCGTAACCATTTTTGATATTTTTATGACCTCTTACTGCATAACTTCTGAATGTACTAGGCACATACTGAAGTAACCCTTGTGCAGGCGTACCACGCAAGTTGTTTATATCTCCGATGTTACCTTGTGTAACCCCTGCATTACCGTTTGACTCACGTTGAATTTGAGCGATGATACCATTCAATTCTCTTCCTGAAAGGTTTACTTTCATGCGTTTAGCGGCACGTCGAATATCACCTCTCCATTTGGAAGCAGCCTTATTTTGACCTCCACCGCCGCCCCCATTATGTTTTTTCAACCAACTTGTAGGGTCTTTTGCTACTCCACCCCATTGCATTTCATAGTGTAAATGAAGTCCAGTAGAGCTACCTGCACCTTGTCCGTCTTCACCAGGGTCACCACCAGAAATACCTAAGAATGTTCCTGGATGTACTTTTTTACTACCTGTAAATGCTAGTTTGTGCAAGTGACCATAGATAGACTTAACATTACCATTGGTTACTTCCATATGATTACCAAAACCACCACTCCAACCTTTGAAGGCTCGAGCAGTACCTGACATCGTCGAATAAACTTTGTCGTGTTTATAGTTAATATCTAAACCGTGATGCGGTCGAGGGAATGGATAACCTGCTCTTGCAGCTTCAGCAGCAGTTCTTGCAAATCCAAAGTTGATACCTTTGGATAAGTCAATGTAACCACCGTCGCCCCCACCACTATCTTCTAGCCATTCTCCAATTTTTTTAGTAGCAGCTTCTTTAAGTTTTTTAAACATACCAGTCATCATATTGTATGGTAGTTCGGCGGCCTTACTTATACCGAAACTATCCTTACTAATACCAAAACCTTGAAGGACTTTATTAAGTAATTTCCCTGGATGTTCAATGTAGTCCAACACATCACCAACAGATTTTTTAAGCCAATCTTTACCTTTACCTGCAGTTTCTAGTGTTTTATCTACAATAGCTTTCCCGCTTTTAACAACCTTACCTGTGATCGCACTGGCTTGTTTACCAACGTTTCCTGCAGTTTTTTTTAGCATTTCCTATAACATCGCCGACAACACTATCGCCGTGTTTATGTTTTTTAGGTTTCTTACCTCCACCAAGCAAATTAAAACCAGTACCACCTGCAAATCTAGGTAATGATCCTTTAGAAAATTGAGGATTACTATTTAAAATACTATGTGTTTGAGCACCATTTAAAACTGATGATCCTTTAGGTAAGAAAGCTGTTGTATCTCTATTAGGTGTGATAGCAGTTTTTCCATTAGGGTAACGAATCATTTCATGTCTGAAACCACCTGGACCATTTCCTCGACCTTTATCTCCAACTGTAGCAAATGTATCACGATTAATTTTTCCATTAGTTACAACATTTTGAGTATGAGTAGATTCAGTACCAGTGTGTAATTTAATGTATGGCAATTTATCCATACTTAATTTACCGGCTACCCAGTTAACACCTTTGATTAATTTGTTTAATCCGCCTTTAACTCCACTAACCATGCCACCAATATGACCTTTGATTCTACCAATCAATGTTTTTAATCCACTGGCCATATTTCTAAATGTATTTCTAACACTGCTCCATAAACTTTTTGCAAGACCAGTTACAGAATTTTTTATACCTTTCCATTTAGAAATGGTATCACTTTTTACTCTACCGAATATGCTACTTGTACCGCTTTTTAAACGGTTCCATGTATTTTTAACGCCACTCCAAAGGTTTTTAGCGTAATTTATTACAGAATTTTTGATATTTTTCCAAGTTTTAGTAAGCCAACCACGTAATTTACCAAATACCGTTTTAGTATTGTTCCATAAATTATTATAGTATCTTTTTACACCGTTAAATAAACCTTTTGCAAAATTAACAACTTTATTTTTTATATAACCCCATACTTTAACAGAAAAGTTTTTTATATTATTAAATACACGCTTTACAAAGTTCCATGTACCAGTAAAAGCACGTTTTACACCATTATAAAGGCCTTTTGCTAAAGCAATAACCTTATTCTTAATATAAGTCCATACTTTGATTGTAAAATTACGGATAGCACCAAATATCTTTTTAATTGTTCCCCAAAGATTATTAAACGCACGTTTTACACCAGTACTTAAAGCTTTGGCTAAAGCAATGACTTTGTTTTTGATGTAGTTCCAAACCGAAACAATCCAACCGCGTAAAGTGGTAATAATTTTACGTACTCCGTTAGATAAACCTCGTATAGCTCCAACAACACCGTTTTTAATTGCATTCCAAACGCGAATAGAAACTGCTTTAATGAAATTCCAAGCACTAACGATAAAAGATCTTAATCCACCTATTACACGCTTACCAATAGCAATCATTAATCGTATTATACCAACTATTGCATTTTTGATTCCGTTCCAAATTACTATACTGACAGTTTTAATACCATTCCATATAGCTACAAATGAGTTGCGCAATCCACCCATGAGTGCTTTAGCTACGTTAACAGAAATTCGAACTGAACTAATAATTACATTTTTAATTACATTCCAAACAGTGCGTACTGCGTTGATGAATAACAGACCTATTGTTCTTAAGAATATAAGTAGATTGCCAAATGTCATTCGAACTAATCCACCAATTGCCATTAATGCGCCACTGAATATTTGTTTAATACCTTGCCACATTAAACCAAAATCGCCAGTGAAAATACCTTTGAACAGTTTAATGACACCACTAATAGCAGTTAAGCTACCTTGTACAATCATTCTAATACCAGTAAACACATTGATAACAATGGCTTTGATGCCACCGAACACAATACTGAACGCGCTTCTAATACCATTAAGTATAGGTTTGATAACCACATTGAATAATGTGCTCAATACTAAACCTACTGCACTTTTAACTGCGTTAAATGCATTTATAATTGTCGAACCATTCTCTTGCCAAAAAGCTCTGAAGAACGAACCAATAGCTACTGCAGTAGAACGAACAAATGAAATAAATTGTGTGTACGCACCTCGCAACATCACGAGAGTAGACGTAAATTGTCTTGCCGCTTCTTCAGGTAGTATTTTTTTAAGAATGTTAAAGCCACCTGCAGTGTCGCCACTAAAGACTGATTTAATAGCACTACCGAACTGTTTAATGACATTCCATAAAGCGATAAAGCCATTCTTTACAGGTGTGATGACAGCGTTAACTATGTTTCTAAAGGTCTCAGATTTCTTGTAAGCTACATAAAACGCCGCTCCAACGGCTGCAATAGCCCCTGCAATTAATGCATAAGGTCCTAATGACGCCCATGCAGCAACTGCTTGAGCTCTTAATAAACCAATCATTGTTCTTATTGGTCCTAAAGCTTTAGATATGCCATTTCTGAAGCCTGCCATGATACCTTCGCCTGCACCTAGTTCATTCAGTAATGTCATAGCTCCTGCTATTCCTGTAATTCCATTAGCAACCGCACCAGTCATTATAAGCAACGGTCCTATTGCTGCAACCAATCCCGCAAAAACTGTGATAACTTGTATCACAGGTCCAGGTAATTTAGTAATGGCACCAATTATACCAGTCAATACATGTATCAAACCTGTTAAAGGTCCGCCATTACTTTGAGTGATCTTAATTGCTAATGATTCAAACGCACCACCAAGTTGTTCAACGGCACCTTTAAGTGTATTGTTCATCTTGTCTGCTGCTTCTTTACTTGCACCGTCTGAATTCTTAAGTGATTTACTATACTTTCCTATTTTATCAGGACCTGCATCAATCATTGCTAAGAAACCACTAGCCGATTCAGTACCAACAATTTGAGACACTGCTGCAAGTTTTTGTTCTTTCGTCATACCTTGCAATCCTTTTTGGAATTGTCCTACTAAAGCAGGCATACCAACAAACTTACCTTTAGAATCTGTAAGGGAAATACCTAGTTCGTCCATTGCTTTTTGTGACGCTTTGGTAGGTTTAGCTAATCGAATTAATGAAGCTCGTAATGTTGTACCTGCTTGCTCACCTTTTAAACCTGCATTGCTCATTGCCATAATAGCACTAGATGTATCTTCAAGACTCATGCCTAATGAATGAGCAGGAGTTCCTGCATATTTCAATGCTTCTCCCATGTAGCTTACATCTGCGGCAGATTTATTCGCACTCATAGCTAATACATCGGCGATATGACCCGATTTAGACGCTTCTAAACCAAATGAGTTCATTGTAGACGCCATAATAGTTGCAGTAGTAGACATGTCTGCACCACTTGCTGCTGCTGCATCAATAACACCTGGAATCGCAGACATTGTTTGTTTAGCGTTAAAGCCCAATGCTGATAATTCTTTCATACCATTACCAACTTCAGACGCACTAAATACAGACTTAGCACCTAAGTCAATAGCTTGATCAGTCATTGCTTTTAATTGACCCTTACTTGCTCCTGCAATAGCACCAACCTTAGCCATTTGAGATTCAAAGTCCATGCCTTTTTTAATTGCAGCACCAAATCCTGCAACCACTGGTAAAGAAATATACATTGACATATTAGAGCCTATATTTCTCATAGCCATTCCTGCACTGTTAATTGAATCTCTATATTTGTTGACACTTTGTATTGATCTACCAAAACCACTTGCACTTAAAGCCTGTGCATTACGTTGCTTTTGCGATAACTCATTATAAGCTTGTCCTGTTTGACGTATCTCAGATTCAAGTTCATTCATTTTCACTTTTTGTTGGACAATTGCACTTGCAAGTTCACGTGCCTCTTGACTGTTTTTACCTTGAGCATTTGCTACAAAATTGTATTGAGCGGTTAATTCTCTTAAAACTGTCTTTTGTTGTGTCATGTTGTTCTTTAACGTAATCAAATGATTTTTATAACTATTTACACTTTCTCCTGCTTTAGAAAAATTACTTCTAGATAAAGTTAAAGTGTTATTCAAATCTGTCATTTTATTACGAATTTGAGACATGGAAGAAATACCTTGTTGTTGTTCCATTTTCAAACGTCTATGAGCTTGAGTTGTACTATTTAATTCAACACCTAAGTTTTTAAGTTTAAGTCTCTCTTCACTTAATTGAACACCTAGCTCTTGAGCCTCTTTACTTGTTGCACCATACTGATGCTTAGCGTAATCATATTGTTTCGCTAAATTCTGAACAATGAGTTGTTGTTGTTTCATGCCATTATTTAGCGATTCAATTTTCGCTTTATAGGCACTTGCCGTTTGGCCTGACAACTTAAAATTATTAGCACTAATACGTAAAGATTGTGCTACTTGTGTAATCTTTTGTCTAATTTGAGTCATAGACATCGTTGCAGACTTTTGTTCCATTGCAAACCGTTGTGCTTGAGCTGAAGTTTGACGGTATTGTCCCTCTAAAGTGTCTAAGGATTGCTTTTCTTGAAGTATCTTTTGTCTTAACTGTAAAGCCTCTTGGCTATTCACACCTTGTTGTCTTGCTACATTACGATATCTTGTTTCAAGCGTTTGGATTGTACGTTTATGCTTTTCTATTACGACATTTAAGCTGTTTAAATAGCTTTCGTAGCCTTTTGTAGACTTCTCTCCGCGTTCAAAAGCCATATTTGTAATATTTAATTGACGTCTCATCGTACCCAAAACATTATCTATCTTCTCCATAGAAAATACAGTTCGTTTTGTTGATTGACCGAACTGATTTAATTCTGTTTCTGTTTGATTTAACTGTCTTTGATACATATTTAAGGCTCTATTTTGACGACTATACTCCAATCTTAACTTTTCCGCTTCTACACTTGAACGTTGTTCTTCTGTAGACATTTTTTTCAATTGATTGGCAATGTCTTTCATACTGTTTTCAGTAACATCAATATCTTTTCTTAACTCTTTAGTTCTAGTATTTAAGTTACTCATTGAACGTTCAGTATTTTTAAAATCTGCATTAGATCTTGTCATCTCACTACTTAATGTTTTGAATTGAGCTTTGATTTGTTTGAGAGAACGCTCAACCCCAACATCTTTCATATTCATTAATATGGATAAACCTTTAATATCTGCCACTCATTGTCCCCCTTTCTTAAAATAGGATAAAAAAATAAAGCCCTAGCAATTATGCTAAGGCTAGAAATTTGCAAATATTGCATCTGCTTTAGCATCGGAAGTGACTTTATTAGTGTTACGTTCATCTAGTATTTGTAATACATAGTGATAAGGCATCTTTAACACTTTATTAACATCTTTTCCTTCCTTTACTAAATCTCTGACAACAATATCTAAATGATTTAACATACTTGAGTAAGTTAAATCATCTTCATCTAATTGGTTTAACTGATGCTCTGAATAAACTTTTTTGTTTCTTCGTCTTGTTGTCCATTTGCGATGAATTCAACTTGTCTTTGTAAAGCAGTTACTGCATCTGGTGCATGTAATCGAGCTTTTACGTCTTTTGCAGTGAATTGACCACCGTAAATTTTAACAACAACATCGATTAATTTATCTAATTGTTCTTTAAAACTCATTTCAACTTCTCCTGATTCCACACGTTCTAACTCTGCCATGATGTCTGTTGCTTCATAAAGCACATCCATTGGAATAAAGTGTGGTGTTAAGAAAGTCTCCATTTTAATTTCTTCAGCTTTTGGGTTTTCTACTAATTGAATGTAGTTACGTTTTAATTTAGCCATTTTATTTCTCTCCTTATTTGTTATCTAATCTTTCAAAAAATGGTGTTTCATGTCCTGCTTTTTCTAAACGCTTTTCAAAATCATTAATTTCTTTTACTGTTGCTTCTACTTCTTCATTTTGTTTGTATAATCTGTCCGTTCTTTTATCTTTACAATCAGATAAAACTTTAAATTTGGCCATTTAATCACTCCTCAAGAGTTTTATTTTTGTATACAAAAATAGGCGACCTTTGACAGTCGCCTTAAATCATTAATTATGCAGTTGGTGTTGATACTTCTGTTTTAGAATCATAAGCACCTAGTAATAAACGTTTGAAGAATTCTGACTCATCATCATCTTTAGACTTAGAATCAAAAATGATTTTACGTTTGTCGTCGCCGATACGATGCATTGCAGTACCTTCAACTTCTTCTTGAGAGAATTCCCATTTATCTTCTGCAGTTTGACCTTCCATTTTCGGTTCAGAGAACATAACTTTAGTTAAACCGACACGTTGGAATGAACCATCACGACGTTCACGTTTAAACCAAACAGCAACATAGTTACTTTGTTTACCTTTTAATTCTTCATAGATACCATTTTCGTCGTAAACTTCATTGAAGATAATTTCTCTAATTTCTTGTGGGAATGCATGCATAGTTAAGTTAATTGAAGCTTCACCATCAGTTGTACCTGATTCAATGATACCGCCGTCTGCATAAGCGTTAACGATTTCTCCACCAGATTCAACAGAAACTTCTTGTAAACCTCTTGTTTGAGTTACTTTTTCGTAAACCATATTATCTACTTCATCTGTAGTTAATACTGCGAACCCTAAATCCTTAATATTAATATATGAACGTGGCGTTTTTGCTTGTTTGACCATAATTAATTTTCCTCCTTATAAAAAATAGCCTCATATCGTCTCGTTGAACGATACAGGCTAAATTCCTTATTATATTCATTGCCTAAGTTTGTTACTTGGCTAGCTTTTAATTCTTTCCATAATAAATCACTAATCAATTGCGATATTTCGTTTCTTCTTAGTCTTGCATTGTAATTATCAGAGTATTTGACAAACACATCGATTTGAACGATATAGCTATAAGCATATCTGTCTCCATCAATATACGTTTCAGGTATAGGGTCGTCAAAGTCATCTAACACAATATAGGGCTTTATGATGTCTTGTACATCAGGGTAATCATTAAACTTAATGTTATCTTTATCTACAAGTCGCATCAAAGCGTCATTACTAATTAGCTTTTCATATATAACATTTAGTATATCAATCATAACGCTTTTTCCACCTCTTCTTGAATGACTTTGTAAAAAGTGTTTCTTGCACTTCTGATAGCCTTATCTATCGCTCCCATACCTTTCGGCTTAATAAACTTGCCACTTTTATTGTGAAAACCTTTTTCGTTTAAATGAACAATAGCATATCTGTGTTTTTCACCTTCCCAATACAAGCGAATGGATCGTGTACCATTTTCCCACATTGGTTTAGATAGTTTTACTTCACCATACTCAGCACCTGTATCTCTAAAATAACGAATATTAGCTTTAACCGCTTCAAGTATCACTTTACCTGCTGCAATTAAAGCCTCATCGTATATCTTTCGCATTCTCGTCTTATTGAACTTTTTCTCAAGTTCTTTCATCACTACTTTTTCATCAAATTTTATACTCATGATGTTGTCACACCACCCAAAATCATTAAGAAATCTTCATTCTCAACATCGGGTTGTACTAATTTAATGTTTAAGTCTTGCGTAATGTAAGGCGATTCCACATTAATATAGTGCCTTTCTGATGGTATATATTGTCCATGAGTGTCTCTTATAAATACTTTTACGTCATGCTCTGTGCCATTAGCAATAGCATTTTGTAACTCTGTCATCTTCCATTGTGGGACGTATGCCCAACAACTGTATAAAATTTTCTTACGTTTAACGCCTGCCTCTGGACCTTTATTTGCTTGATACTCATAAAAATGAACTCTAGTATTTAACTTTTTAGTTGTTATGAATGGCTTCTTAAATGGTGTTCTCATGTGTACCACTTCCAGTCACATTATTCAAACCAAAGTTAATCAAATCATCTTGGTAATTATCATTGAAATACTCAAGCAAATCTTCATATGCATAACGTGATCTTGCAAAGACTAGGTCTTGGCCTTCTAAATTCTCATAGATGTTAAACTCACCAAATCTCGACACAAGATTACTGTATGACTTCTTCAAAAGATTTTTTAAATACTCGTCTTCTGTGTCATGTGAGATTTTGGTATAGTCTTTAAACTCATCTAACAAATCATCTGTGATGCGCTCCATTTACATCACCTCAATCCTTATGCAGTTGGCGTTTTACCGTCAGTTGTACCACCTGCTGCTGTTTGTGATTTAGGTCCAGTAGCGATATTTAAATCATAAACTGCAGAAGCTTTATTATCTGCTGGTTGACCATACGCAAATGTTTTAGCAGTGAATAATACTGCGTCTTCTAAAGCTAAAGTTTCATTAAATTTCTTAACTGTTAATCCGCCACCGCGAACTGCATCGTAACGATCAGTTACAAAAGCGACTAATTTTTTCTCAGGAACAAATTCAGACGCAACAACAGAAACATTATAAGGTAACACAGTGACAAAACCACCATTAGCAGTTAAGTATGTGTAACGTGCTTGAATATCCCATTCATCTTGAGGATTTACAACTAATGTTACTTTACCGTCAATTTTTAATTTCTTGCCTCTTGCGTCTACTGATAAGTTCTTCAATACATCTTTAAGTTCTAATACAGTTGTATCTGCATCAGCAAATGTTAAAGTACCTAACGATTGTTTATCAGTTACTGCACCATTATCTGAGTTAATATCTTTCATTAAACCAACAGGTTGTAATTTAGAGGCACCCCCACCATTGATAACTGCTGCTTCTAATGCTACTGAGATAGCTTCTTGAATTTGCGTACGTACGAAACGTTCAATCCAGTTAGGACCAAAGATTGATAAATCATCTGGTAATACTACAAAGCAAGTTAATTTGTATTGTGTGAAATCTTCTTCACGGAATGCAGCGTCTAATTGACCTTTAATTTCGCCAAAGATTTTACCCCATACCGCTTGAGCTGCTGGGTCTGCTTTGATTACACGAGTTTTAATACCTGCATTTTGGAAATTAATTTTAGATAATAACGGATGTTCTTTTTGTAAATCATCAAACACACGTTCAACAACAGTCTCTGGTAAGATTTTGTCATCTGTATAGCCTACTTCATAATTAATTTCGTTAAAGAATTTACGTTCTTCAGAAGTTAATGGGTCTTGAGAACGTTTCGCTAAAATACCATTGTCAACAACACGGTTGTTAACTCTATCCTCGATTTCTTCTTGTAAGTCATTTGATAAAGCGTCAAACATAGCACCAAATGCTTTTGATTGTTCTTCATCACTTGCACCATTTTGCACTAAGTTAGCAAATTTTTGCTTGTGCTCATGATAATTTTTGAGCTTTTGCTCATTTTGTTTCATATCAGCCATATTTTTATTTCCTCCTTAATTTTGAACATTAAAAATAGCCTCCCGTTACTCACGAGAAGCTAGTTAAAATGTGAAACGATTGAATTTTTTATTTTGTGGTTGTTCTGGTGGCTTAGGTGGATTATCTTCATGTTCTTGTTTTGAATCATCCTTAACCACACTTTTAGCAACATCTTTTAACAAAGTAAAGATGTCATCTAACTTATCATTTACAACTTTTAAATCAATATCTTTTTCTTCAGGTTTCTTTTCTTCTTGTGGCGGTGTGTCTTGTTCTTGCGGTAAGTTGTCCGCGTTGTAATGTTTAAATTTATTTGGCATGTTCTTAAACTGCGCCTCCATTTCCGGTGAGATTTTTGCTGCTATAGGTGTTGCATTCTGAATTTCATCAATAAGTCCTAAGTTTTTACATTCTTCGGCGCTTAACCATGTTTCTTCGTCTAACATCTTTTGAAGAAGCGCATGATCAATATCAGGGTTTTTAGCAACATAGCTATTAAATACTGTACTATTAATTTTATCCAAATCATCGGCTTGTTTTCTTAAGTCATTTGCATTGCCCATCGCAATAGTCCATGCATTATGAATCATCATCATACTATTAGATGGCATAACAACTTTATCTGCTCCCATAGCAATAACTGTCGCTATACTTGCAGCTAAGCCTTGTACATTTGCCGTAATATGTGACTTATGGCTTTTAATCATATTGTAAATAGCTATTCCGCTAAATACTGAACCACCTGGAGAATTAATATTTAAAGTAATATTCTCTACATCTCCTAAGTCTTTTAAAGCTTGATTAAACGATGTGGCACTTGTTTCAATATCGTTCATACGTTCATCTACAATTTCGCCATACATATCTATGCTAGCTGATGTAGGTGACGTTTTTTTAACATTGAAAAAGCCTTTACTCTTGTCCACTTGCATTAGTCTCACCTCCTTTAAATGCATCTGCAGTTTGAAGGTTTTTCGTGATGATAAATTTATCTAATTCTGGGTCATCGGCAGGGTCTTCGCCCGTCATGATTCGTACTTGATTTCGAGTAAATGTACCAGATGAAACTAACTTATCAATAGATTCTGACATTTGTAGTGGGTCTCGCTTATCGATACCTACGACTTTAATATGTTTATCTTCATTTAAATATTCTTGTTCATAGAAAAATTTTGAATTTAATTCAGATTCGATTTTTCGTAATAAAGGATTAATACAAAACTTCAAATATGAATCAATTTGTTTTTCTAGGTCTGCCATTTCGCCAATGACTAACGATGGTGGTACGCCTATCATTCTTGCTATATCTGTAAGTATAGTGCGCTTTAATTCTTCTAGCTCTTTAAACTCTTGAGTACCTTGTGAAGCGCCTTTACTAGAATGTTCTTCATATTCTAGGCCTTTTGTTAATGGTGCTATAGCTATAGAGTTGTTTTTAAATGCCTCAAACATCATATCTATATAGCCTTGTAGTTTTGCTCTTCCATCTTCAGCCTTAAATTGAGTGGTATCTATGTTTAAGACGCCTCTAACTTGATTATTCATCAGTTGCAAGTCAATCATGCGACCAAATATCTCGCCATAATCCTCAAATAAGCCTATCGAAAAGTCCTCAAGTTTTTGATTACTATAAGTTAAATAAATAACATCATCCATTGAAAAGAAACGTTTAAATTCAAAGTTGTTAACCATAACATTTATGAATTTGTGAGGGTATAGCCCCATATCATCATCTTTTACAAAATCATCAGCAACAAAAAAGTACCCGTCATCATTTTTTACGACAAGTACCTCATTATCTATGATTAATTTGTAAATAAACTTTTGCCAAAAATCGACTGCATTTTGATTTTTGTTCGGTTGTACATTTAATTTATAATGCAAGTCGTCTTTTTCTCGCTTATTACCTGTCATTACACGAAACTCACTTTGAGATATAGTTCTTGCAACCATTTCAATAACCGTATTTAAAGCAATTTGTTTTAAATAAGCTTTTTTACTTTTATCTTGAAGAAACTCAAGATCATACATCCACGACAATTCAGAATGCCGTTTAAATACAGTATCAAATAATCCCATTTAATTTGGACCTCCCTTCTTTAGAACCTTAAACCACGTAACAAGTCTATCTCATCATCTAAGTTAGAATCTTTTAACTCATCTGCTCTATATAACGCATGTATAAGCGCTTGAAAACCATCAGTTTTACGTCGGATAGGCTCTTTCTTTTCATACTCTTTGTTGCCGTCTTTACGAATCTTAACGGCAACATTCTGTGTATACCAACGCATGAGAGGATTATCTCCAAATATTAAATGACGTTGTGCAAACATGTCCTCAACACGTGGTGCTAACAACGACTGAATCGCTCTAGTATTTTTTAATTACTTCATATTCAATACCTGCATCTTCAAATAAGGGTCTTAATAAATCCATTCTGAAGTTATCAGCTATTACTTTTTTTAGCCCATAGTTTCTTTGTGCTTCACTAAACCAATCAATAATATGTTTAGGGCTTATTGTTGGCTCATCTACAATTGTTAATAAGCCTCTTTCTTCCCATTCTTTAATAGGTGGCTTTAACTTATAAGTATCTAAAAATTCTTTTCTTGCAAATGAGTGAGTCTTCCAAATGTAATCTTCGCCTGAACGGAACAATAATCCAACTGCTGCAAAGTCTTTTAAACTTGCATAGTCTAAACCACCGATACATTCATTATTTTCTAAGGGCGGTATAGGTCGATTAGTCGCCATGATGTCGTCCCAAGGTGCTACAACACTTTGTGAATCAGTTTCAGGCATATTCATACGCTTTGTCATAAACTCTGGTCTATTAGATGGATTAAACTTAAGTCCTAAATACTGTTGATGTACTTCTTTGAAAAGTTGTTTACCGTAATCACTTGTAGGCTCTTCGAACATGGGATTCGCTTTTTCCCATTTTTCAGGTTGATCAAGTTCATCCTTATCATCAATCTTACAAATGAATGGGAATAATCTATCTTCAGGGCTAATACCTTTCAATACATTATCTGCACGTTCTTTCAATCTATCTAAAAAGCCTTCTCGAACATATCCATCTGTACCGATATAGAACGTTCTAGGATGCGCAACCTTACCTAAACCACTTCGTTTAATATTGATAACAGAATCTTTCTCATACCCATGAATCTCATCAAAGAAAATGCAACCCTCACGTGCACCGTCTTTTGTTTTTTCATTAGAAGTATCAAAAAGAAATTGCGATTTAGTTGATAGCCCTTCTACATAGACCTTACTTAAGTAAAAAGGGTTATTAGGTCTTTCAGCAGTTACATATAAATCATTGCCCTCAATCATTTCATATATTTCTCTAAAGCTAACCTGTGCTTGCTTTTCACTATTAGCAACCACTGACATATTGTATTTAGGTATGCCATGTAAAGGTGTCATAAAAAAAGCACCTAATGTGCTAATATAACCATTTTTACCTCCACCACGTGCCATTGAAATAAAGAACTCAGAGAAGTAAGGTGTCATTGTATCTTCTTCATACAAAAATACAAAACATGATATAAATTTTTGAAAATCTTGTAGTGGGAAAAACCATTTTTCACTAAACTTGATGTAGTCTTCAATTCGTTGTGTGTCAAAGTAAAGATCGTCACGTTGCAAAATGTTATCTTCTAAAAAAGATATTAACTTATGACGTTCTTTATTAAATAAAGCTTTACCTAATTTACCTTTTTCTATATAGTCTGTAACGTATTTAGGTATCTTCATGTTAAATCAGGTCCTTTCGCAGCTTCTTCTAATCGTTTTTGCTCTGCCTTCTTATCTAATTGGAATGATTTTTCCAATGCAAGTAATGAGCCACTGACTTTATTCTTCTCTGCAATAGCAGGGTTAGCCTTAACAAATTCTTGACTTGCGTTTTTAACAATTGTAATTGGACCTGACTGTTCAATATATACATCTAATGCATAGAAAAGTTTTAATAAGTTGATATAACGTTCTACTTTTTCGACTTCAACATTATTATTGGTGTCAATTTGTGACATTAGAAAGTCTTCTGAGTTATTTATCTTTTTAATTTGATTAGGTGTTAACTTATCTTTTAAATATTCGTCATTTTTCATTTGCCCTCCCCCTTTCATATTTATTTGAATTAGATAATATTTTTAATTGTCAATCCCCTAATGTATCTATTAAAGCTTTAAACTCGGATAATTGACCCAAGCGCCGGTTTCCGACAAATCCTTTAGGTATGGGATTCTTGAAACCGGGGGGGATTTTACAATTTTATTTGTATTGTATAATTTAATTATATAAATGTTTTTACCATTGTTCGTCATTAAATTTTATTTCTTTTCTGTTTGGATTAAATTCAAATCTACCATGTTTTTTATTATGATGATATTTGCATAAGGTTTGTAAGTTATCTAATTCATAAGCAAGTTCTGGATGAGTTTCTAATTCAAGAATATGGTCAACTTCTAATGACTGATGTTGATTGATTGTTAGCTTACCTTTTTCTTTACATCTCACGCATTCATAATGATCTCGTGCCAATACTTGCTGTCTTGTCTTTCTCCATTTGGCTCTCATGTAGAACTTACGGTTATTGTTCCTTATATCTATATACTCACTAAACTTGCTCACTATAATCACCTTGTGCATAACAAAAGACACACCACTATGTGATGTGCCTCTTATATTCTTATCGTATGACTATATTATAATGTTATTAATATAACTAATGCACATAACCTTCGATGTCTTCTATCTCTTCTATCTCTTCGATGTCTTCTCATCATAGTGTCCACGTTGTGCATCCATATACACACTGACTATCTCATTGATACATGCATAGAACTTAGAGTCACTATTAATCTCCATTAAGTCCTTAATAGTCTTATGCTTAACTCCTAGCTTTAGCATCTGTAATATGTGATAGTTCTTTTCATCTGTGATGTAGTCCTCATACTTATCTATGAACTCCATCTTCTGTAGTATCTTAATGTTACGTCGATACTCTCTATTCCTATCTAACACTTTGACTAATACCTTATCACCTGTACCACCTTTAGCTTTAGGCATTACTGCTTCTATACCATACTGTGCAGTAGATGTACTATCTGCATCATATACCTGTGCTTCAATAATATTACGCATCCACTTATAATTGTCTATCATGTTTCTTACTTCGTCACGTGTATACATCTACTACCTCCGTTACCTACATTTAGTACCAGGTACTAATAATAGTATAAATTATAAAGGTACTAGAGTAAATTAGTACCTTTACCTTAAATATATATATAATTAATTTTAAACTCTTTGCATTCTTCCATAGCAATCCTTTTTCAGTTTGACAAAAGAATTGTTATCCATTTGACTTTGTACATACTCTGAACGCCCATGTAATTGTCTTACTTTATATAGCCATGGTTTCTTTAGAGTATTTCGTGTGTCGTTACTTTTATCATTTTTATTAGCAATTTCTAAATTTTTTAAAGATTTATACTCAGCATATTGAGTACGGCTCATACCTTTAGGTACGTTAAACACTTCTTCTTCAGTCCAATTATCCCTTATTCTGTTACTAACAATACCATGATCTAAAGCATTATCTTGCATCTTTTGTAGTTCCAAGTTAGTTAGCTCTCTTTTTTCATTTTTAACTTTAATGGTAGTCTTTAACATTTAAAACATCTCCAGATTGTTTGTATAGTGTTTTTCATTTTATATCAAATCATGGTATTGAGCTACCCTACTTTTTAAAAAATTATTAATTTTTATTAAACTTGTTAGCTACCTTTTCCATTTCCTCTTGTAACTCTCTAATCCCTTCTTCACCATTATCTTTAACAAAACGAGTAAATAAGTATACGTTAGTGTATCTCAAACCGTTGTTTTCATTACGTAACATACCATTATTTCCAACAAGGAATAATATAATAACTGCAAGTATGATTGATATGATTATCCACATTAGTTACTCACCTCAGCGTTTAAATGGATATGATCATGTTGGTTAAAGTCTTGTGGTGGTTTATCAACTTCATCTTCTCTATATCTGTAGTGTTCAATTACTGCATTAGTAACGTACTTACCTAGCTCATACATTGCTAATGTGAATAGTAATTTTAAAATATGTTTAATCATTGTCTGCCTCCTCATATTTTTTCAACGCCTCTTCCTTACTCTCTGCCTCAACCACCGTAAATGTTTGATTATCTCTCGACTGTGTAACGTGGTTGTGTTTGCGTCCTGTTGAATCTGTGAATGTTGTGATTAGGTATTGTGTCATTAATGTTCAACCACTGGATAATGAACGTCTTTAATTTTTAATGAGCAAACACTGTAATAAAAGTCACCATTACCTGCATCCGCATAACATTCACCTTGTGCAATCGGATTTTGATTATGATACAGAACTACAGTAGCAAGACTTTCACTTTCTTCATATGGATAATCCTCAATTTGAGGACGTGTAATTTCGTCTTCTATTTTCACGTTAGTAATAACTGCGTCTAGCTTTACATTCGTCCATGTTCCCCCAGCGTGTGCACAGCAGTCTTGTTCACTTTCAACTATTTCAATTACTGTTCCATCATCTAGCGTTAATGTTTCATCGGTCCAAGCAGTTACTTTTTTATATAATATTTGTTCTTTTATTTCTTAAAAGCTTTTGTAATTAATACCATACATTCCCACTCACTCCTTAAAATGTTTATCTAATTCTTTATTAACATGGGATATTACTCTTGATTGATTCATTTCTTTACGTTGTTCTTCCATTCTCTTATAAGCCATAGCTTCAAATTCACGGCGTTCTTTATTTACTTTATCTCTGAATTCTTCATACTCTTTTTTATTTTTGTTATATAACGCTAGAGCTACAATAATTGTTAATACATACAACACAGCGAATACACCTATCGCTAATAAACCTAATAAGAATAAGTCGTTCACTTCCCCAACACCTCCCGAATTTTAGTCAGAATATCTTTATCTTTCGATGTCTTCTGATTTGATGAAGCTCCCGTCTTTTGACATGACTCCTGTTCTGTCTTTAATCTCTCCATAAGCTTGTTCTAAACACTCCCGTAACGTCATATTATTTTGTTGGGCCAAAATCACTAAAGTAACAACAACGTCTCCTATACCGTCTCTGAGAGCGTCTGTGTTGTCTCTGCATAGTGCAGCAGCAACCTCACCCATTTCTTCGCTTGATTTAGCATACTGTGTAAAGCTATTACCTTTATCAAGTCCTTTATCGATACTCCACTCTTCTACTGCTTTTACTAATTGATCTAATTGATTAGTCATTATCGTTGTCCTCCGAATTGATTATTTTGATTCATTCCATTTCGAATTAGGTTTAATTAATTGATTAATGTGCAGATCATCATTCAACGAACGTATCTCATCACCTGTATCATAAAAGACATTGGCTAAATATCTGCCGAAAGCATCATCTTTATACGTCTGAACATATATTTTCTTATTCTCTACACATTGCTTAGTAAAGTTAGTAGCTTTACTATAATTTTCTTGACCTCTCTCTGGCGTATCAACATTGAGTAACCTGACACGCCTTTTAGCAAATGTTTCAAACCCTAAATCTAAATCAATGTCTAACGTGTCCCCGTCAACAACATTGGTACATGTTGCTTTAAATGTGTATAGTTGTTTTTTGATGTTCATCTCATACACTCCCTATTACTTTTAATGTGTTCTTCTAATACTTTCATCGTGACTTTACTTCCAGCCACCTTAACCACAAAACCTTGTACGCCTTTTTTACGCAATTCACTTTGTATCTGAGTTGGTGTCTTGCCTGCTGTATCGTATTTATAACGTTGGTTGATCGTTGATGAGAGTTCTAATGTGTTAGTTGTCATTGTGCTGCCTCTTTGTAATCAGTTACCCACATGAACATTAATCCATCTTCAACGTGGTTTCTATTACATTTCCTTGATACATTCGTTCTATCTAAATTCATATGCTTACTAGCCTCTCTAGTGCTTGAATACTCTTCAACAATGTTGTTATTAGAATCGATTAGATATACCGCTTTAGAACAACCTTTATTTATTCTGTACAATCTATATTTCTTGAATGACGTTGCAAATAAATTATCTGCGGTGATGTCGTTGTAAATTCTATTTTTAGGATACGCGTGCATACCATTCTGAATACCTGCAATAAAAGTTTTAAATACTATGTCGCTAGCTCGATGATGTTTATTTTTGTAAATGATGTTCAATGAACCTTTGTTGTTATTAGCAAATTTAAATTGTCCGTCTAATGTCTTAAATCTACCTAGATTACTTACATACAATTGATAATGTTCATTGAACTTCCAAACTTCATCACTTACTTTTATAAGCTCATTAATTTCTTGTTTCTTTTTTATACGTGGTAGTTTGTCTGTAAAGAAACAATTTAGTTTATAGTTAAACTGACCTTTGTGTTTCTGTTGGTATATTGTCATTTCTGGAATACCAGTAATATAACTTAAATGCTTAACAGTTGTTTTAGTGATAGTATGTGCAAATGGTTCATACATATAGATCATGATTAATCACTCCATTTTTTCAAGTAATCTTCCTGCATAGTCATACGCTTTTTTGATATCTTCTTTTTCATTGTCTTTTCTGCCACTACGCACAGGGTATTTAATCATATTGCCCTTCATATAGCCTTTGAATTCTTCAAATGAAAGTTGTTGATATAAGAATTCAATCACGTCTATCCCGTCACTACCTTGATAATGTTTCGGTGTTCTATTAGATACGCCCACTACTTCATCTAGCTTTTGTGTAAACGGTAAGTCTACCACAACAAAATCATCATTATCAGTTAGTCTGTAGGTTTGTCCATTATGCATAATCAAGTCGGTAAAATCCTCACCAGTCACTAAATTTTTGCAACGTTGAGTATACTTACCATATTGCGACTGTCCATTATCTCCTATAAATTGCACCCAATCTCCAGCATTTAAATCTTTTATCCTCATCTCTCTATCCTCTTTGCACTCTGCCGTATGAATCAGTTTTGATTGTTGCGATTAAATTATTTCTTTCTAGATTTCTAAAATAACTACTATCAACTCTGTTCTTTTTCAATAATTCCAATGAACGTTTGGCTCTAGCTAATCTTTCTTCTCTACGTTTACGTTTTAATTCTTTTTCGTGTCTCATCTCTGCTCTTTGGATTTCGTACAATTGCTTTGAATTCAACCCATCGCCTTTATAGAATTCTGGAACTTGTTCAATCATCTTAATTAACCACCTTTAAATTTATTTTTTTGCCACTAATTAACAATTCTTTACTACCTGTTTCAACTAATTCATTTATTTCTTTCTTAGTTAAAATCAATTCTGGGATTTGTTTGTAACCATTAGATTTATTTATTTCGACTTGTTCGAATAAATCGTCAAACTCTACTTTCAAATAATTTTGTATATTTCGTCTTACATTATCCGAGATATATCTTTCTCCGTTTACTAATCTAGATAGATAGGTTTGATCAATGTATATTTCACTTGCGAACTGTGTATATGTCATATTTCTTTCATTTAAAATCCTATCTAATTCTTCTCGCTTTATTGCACATTTGATTACTTTCATTTACTCCACTCCTAAAATTCTTCTATAGATACCCCAGTTACTCTGTGATAGCCCTGAAATACATCTGACGGACTATCTTTTATATCTTTGATTAATTGTTCTTTATTATTTGTTTCTTCTTGTATAATCACCTTGATTGTGACTTCCGCGTTTACTGTTTCTTCTGGCATTTAATCCACTTCCTTTATGACCATGACGATTTTCGATTCTTCGGCATACATCTTGTAACTATCTATATGCACTACTTGATTATCGTCTTGCCACACATGTTTATTTGCAGCGTCTAATACTGTCTTAATCAAATTATCTACATCTGGCTTAGTACGTTTATATGTGCCTATTGCAATTAACTTTCGTTTCTTGGACCAACTTTTCGGTGGTTCAAAATAAAAGTACAACGACACTTTCAAATTCTTATCTGTTAATAATTTCGGCATTTGTCCCTGTATATACGTCTTGTGCTTTGTGTATGATGTTGGCATATAAGTTTGAACAAATTTACCTGCATTACGAAACCTTGGGCGAGGTGATCCAATAGGTGCTTTATATGTTTCATTAAATTTAATTTCTATTTCCATGTGCCACCTCTACAAAAATTCAAATAAGTTTGCTTGTAACCCTAGTTCTTTTTCGTATCTGAGGTCATACACGCCCTTAAATCGTTTTAGCTCACTATCTGTCATGATTTTCTTTTCGTCGCTAAAATGAGCTCCTGTGAGCGAATAAACCTCATTTGTATCATCTTCATACTTGATGACTTTAATATCTTCCGTGCCATCTTCTCTATATAGGTAGTACCTTTCGATAATTCCCATCTTTATCTCTCCATTTCGTCTCGTTCATGATTAACTCCTGGACGTCTTCGTACTGATTAAATGGTGTTATTGTGCCAGCTTTTAACAATCTATCTAACGCCCACCCAACCTCTAATAGTGTTTTAGCGATGAGTGAGTCGTTTTGATAATCTTCTCGATACATAATGCCTAGTAATTTTTGATATTCGTATACTTTCATCCAATAAACCTCTGCGTTTTTTTATAAAATTCTATATGTGCCACGCCAGTTTCTCCGTCTTTATTTTTCGATATGATAAACTCAATATCAGACTTACCAGTATCCACATCAACTTGATCTTTATCGTAATAATCATCACGATAAAGAAAGAAAATCATGTTAGCGTCTTGTTCAATACCGCCTGCCTCTCGTAAATCAGACATCATAGGGCGTTTATCATTACGAGATTCAACACCACGACTTAACTGCGATAATGCGATGATGATACAACCTGTTTCTTTTGCGATGATTTTTAAATCACGAGATATCTTTTCGACTTCTAACCTTCTATCTCTTTGAGGTACGTCTGATTGCATAAGTGTTAGGTAATCAATAAAGATGACATGAGGTTTATCTGACTTTTGAGACGCTACTTCCCTAACGTCTTGTGGTGTCATTTGTGCTTGGTCTTCAATCTTTAATGACTTGCACTTCTTGATTTGGTCAATTGCTTTCATAACATTTGAAACTTCATTGTCATCAAGTCCATTACCTTGTTTAATTTTGGTAAGTGGTATGTTTGTAATAGACGCTACTAATCTCTCGACAATGTTGTTGCCACCTGTCTCTAAACTGAAAAACGTTGTTGGATAACCTCGTCTTGCAATATTCCACATCATTGTTAAAGCAAGTGCCGTTTTACCTAACGACGGTCTAGCACCTAACACATTGAGTTGACCTGGTTCAAAACCAATAATTTTATTGTCTATAGATGAAACCCCTGTTTTAATAAATTGTTTCGGTTCATCAGATAATATGTTTTCGACAACCTCAGCTAAAAAACTATCAGTAGCGTCAGCTTTTTTAATCGTCATGCCCTTTAATTTTTCTAATTCCTCGACCAAATAATTAAAATTATTCTTAGTTGGCATTGATTGATACTCTGAGACTTTCTCACGAGCCTGTGACAAGACGTATTCTTGTAATAGGTTCAATTGGTCATCCATAAAAAATACCTTGTCAGTTCCCTCTGAGTTGTATATTCGACCTAGTCTCTCAGTAGATATAAATTCGTTGTCATCACGACTTTTAAAATAAATTTGATTAACATCAACTTTGCCTTGTTCGAGTACATATTCCAGAAACCCTTTTAACTTCTTGTCAGTAAACATCTCTGGTTTTAATCTGAATTTGCCTAGTAACTCTGGGTTACGCATAAGATTAGAAATTATCGACTCTTCGGTGTTCAATACATCAATAGTCATCATCTAACCCCCAATCTTCTTTCATCTTTTGCCATTGTTCTCTTAACTGTTGTCGGTTCTTTCTGAATTCTTTATCATGCTGCATTCTATATTTATCAGTTTGTTCTTCTGGTATCACTGCACTTTCCATTTCTGGTGGTTTACGATCAATAATTTGTGCAATTGTAGGTTTATAACGGCTTTCCCTAATGTATTTCTTAGTTTTGTGTAAGGTTCTGTCGTAGTCGCCATAATTCATGATTTGTTCTAACCACAAGTCAAACTTGGTATCATTAAACTTCATATCGTAGACATTATTAACTAGCTCTATGATTTCGAATGCTTCAGCCTTAGTCATTGGCATAATGTCTAACCTCCTAATATTTCTTGTTTCTTCCTAGCTAAGTAATCATCTTCTTTAGGTTGTTTAGGTGTAACCTTAGCTATTGCTTTTTCTTTAGTATCGACACCGTCTTTATTCCAGTTCTCTAATACTTTGATAAGGTAGTTAATACCTTTGTTGTTTTCTTTACAGTAATCAGTAGCTACAGTAACGATGTCTAGTTTGTTATCTTTAAAGTCATTTATAGTCTCTTCTAGTTGTTGTGCTTTTAATGGACTTTGTATAATTTCTAAATTATTACTAATGTATTGAAATACATGTGACACGACGTCCTTGTCTCTCTCTGAAGAAGTCTCTGTGTAGTCTCTGGTATTGGTCGGGTCATTTTGACCCATTCCATCGTGCCAATTTGACCTCATCGTCGGGTCATTTTGTCCCGATGGTCGTTCCACTAGTTTGTTTAACGTTTCATAATTAACTGAATACCATTTTGTACGGTCAAAGCCAGCTTTGTTATAGTTGCCAACATGTAATAAATTTTGTTTTTCTAAACTTCCAAATGTACGCTTGATAGTCCTTTCACTCCAAAACGTAAATTGCTTTTGCCATTCAGGGTAAGAATTGTAAATCCATTTTTTACCATTATGATGGTGCTTGCTGGTATTTAACCAGTAATGAATTTGTTGTAATATGATTGCCTCGTTAAGTCCTATCTCAGTTGCTAACTTAGGCAGTACGAGTATTGGATAATCGTCAATCAACAAGTTGTTCATCCACTCAACTCCTTTTTGATATAATATTTTTGAGGTGTTAAAAAATGAATTGGATTTCTTTAATTGCGTTAATAGTTTCAATAATTTCTTTATGTTTAACAGCTTATAAGTACTGGCATGACTACAAAGAAAATCAATTGAAAATTTCAGTAGATTTAAAAAATCATTTTGTCTCTTATGAAAGGAATGTATTTGAATTGAATGTAATAAATGAAACTAAAAATCCAGTTTCTATCACTAAAATAGTCTTAATAGATGAAGATAAAAGCTCAAAATTTGAATGTATTCAAAACAAAGTGTTATTAACTAAAACTAAACACATTAGAAATGAAAGCAGTTTGTTACCAATTAACCTAAATGCCTATGCTTCTCATAAGATATTTATTGTTTTTGATTTAGAAAAAATTTTGAATGCTTACAATTTTGAAATTTACACTAGTAAAGGTGTTTATATTACTAAATACAAAGAGAAACAATTGAAAGAACAATCGCTATTAAACTTAGGATCAGTATCGATAGATAAATGATATGATCACGTTTTTTCATACATTCACCTTCCTTTAAGCATTCTATTGAGTCGTTCATCTACGTCCACCCAACTGTCATGTAATTTGTATTTCTCATTAAAACTGTCCATGCCTATGTTGTGCTGTTCTCGATGATGACTTGAACACAAAGCTAATACTTTGTTGTCTATATGATTAATCTTGCGTCTGTTACGTCCTCGTCCTACTGCTTGATAATGTGCAAGTTCTGCATGTGGTTTGCCACATATGACACAGTTACGATTGACCGTCGACCAGTAAAGAAATGATCTATCATTTTTTAGTAGGTCGCTTGTTTTATAGTTAAGTGGTATATCGTTGTGGAATATCCAGTCCAACGTTTCTTCTATAACTTGGCCTGCTTGTGTACGTGTACAGTCACTTAATGAAATGCGGTTGTCGTAGCCGTAGTAAGTCCTTACGTATTCGATGAATAAATGCCTCATGTAATCCATTGACGAGCCTGTATGAGCCTCTATGTCCTTTACAAGTGCAAATATCTTTCTACGTTGTTTACCAGTGATTTTGAACGGATCTACGACCTGCACATCGACCTCGACTTCTAAACCGTTATCGAGTAGTAACGTTTCTTTGTTTCCTAATTCAACACCAGAGATGACGACGGTTGTTGTGCCATCATCTTCAGTGATGTAATTTTTGATTAAAGCCATTTAATCAGTCCAATCAGAATGGTAAATCGTCATTATCTATATTTACGTTGTTGTCATTATTGAATGGATTATTACCACTTTGCTGTTGTGGTTGGTTGTTAGATTGATTGTTATTCTTTCGTTCAATAAAAGTTACGTTGTTAACTGCAACGTCTGTAGTGAACACTTTCTGACCCTGCTTATTCTCATAACTACCAGTTTGAATAGAACCAGTAACGCCGATTTTATTACCTTTTGTAAAGTTATTAGCGATAATTTCTGCAGTCTTACCAAACGCAACACAATTGATGAAGTCTGTTTCGTATTCATTCGTTTGTTTATTCTTAAATTGTCGTTGGACTGCAATTCTGAAATTAACCACATTACTGTTTTGACCTTTTAGTTCTGGATTAGCTACTATATTTCCGATTAGATTTACTGTGTTCATTATTCAGTCTCCTTTTTATCTAACTGTTTTAGTCCTGCATCTAATTTTTGATATACTTGTGCGATTTCTTTTTGATTCACTTTGTTTATGTTACTAATGCCTAGCCAACGCATTGTTTTATCTAATGTTGCGTCTCTACCTTTTTCTTGTGATAAAGTTACAAATTGATTTATTTTATCTTCTAACTCAGTAATTGCATTGTCGCTTGCACTTGGTACTTCTTCGCCGTTATAGATATAAAGACCTAATCCATGAAGTGCTGCAGCTTTCACGAAACAACGCTTTTGAGCTTTGTTTATATCAAATGTTGTTGCGTTACCTTTAGGTAGTGACTTATTTTTGAAGTCCAATACTGGTAACCACTCTGTTTCAGTCTGACCTTTAACAGTCACTGACACTTGTACAAAATAACCCTCTGGTGTAGCTAAATATGGTACAAAATAGTTTTCTAAAGGTATATCTGGGTGTGGGAATTCATGTGTTTTAACTGTGTAATTGCTATCTATTTTCTTTAGTTCTTGATGTGCATAAGACCACGCAAGATAAGTTAAACCGTTTTTCTTTTCTACATGTTCATTTACATCTTTACTGTTTAATTGATTGAATAATGTTTGTTCAGTCATACTCAACCTCCTCATATTCAGTTGTTTCTTTAACGATTTTTTTAATAGCTTTGTGTTTAGTCATGTCAATTACTGAGTTATCCATACCGTCGAAGTCTTTTGCGTCTCGTCTATTAGTTGAGTATTTGATATCTGGAAAGTTTTCACTAGGGCGATTAGTAATATATAATTCATCGTCAATGTCTTTACGTTTAATGAGATAAGTCACTGTTTCTTTCATCTGCACATTCTCCTTTTAAAATTTTGAATGCTCTTTTGTACATTTCTTTTTGTTCTTTATACATATTGATTTCTGATTGCATAATTCGTCGTTGACGCTCTAATTCTTCATCACGTTCAGCTAGTTGAGATTTAAGTCGCCATTCGTTCTGCCATGCGATTTTGAGTAATTCCAATAATTGCTCTTGCATAATACCTCTCCTAGTTTTATAATTTATTTGTGCCTTTTTTCTAAACTTTTACTTTTTTTACTGAATGCTATCCGACTAGCATTCAGTCTTTTTTTTGTTGTCGAAGTAGATGTATTCGAAGAATATAAACACTCCAATACTAATAACATTTGCAACTCCTACTGCAGTGATGAAGTTTATTCCTGCAAAAGTGAAGAACAGCGAGAACACTACCCATGCTAATAATGCGATTAAGAATGATTTGTTCATTGGTAACACTCCTTTCTGTTGTATACTTGTATATCTTTACTGCAATTAATTTTCGCTCCATATTTTCGTGCTATAATCCTTTTATCTAACGTGAAAGGATGGTGAGAAATATGGAGAACGAAGTAAAAATAGATTTAGTACGTCAATATCTATCGAATGCTTTAGATAACAATTTCAAAATGATGATTGTACTCGATGGTAATTTGGTTATTGGGAAACCTTATACTTCTGAAAATAAAGATGATAATTTTATAAGCCAACTCCAAAATTTAAGTGATGACGCACAAAATTATCATGATTTGGAAATTGGTTTTAACTTAAAAGAAGTAATGTTATATTCAGGTAATACTCAAATTAATTTGACTCATCTTTTTGTTTGTTACGAAAAGATTTCTGCGGTTAGTTTGGCACCCGAAGATCAATAACTCTTAATTTCGTTATTTCAGAATCTAAGTAATTTAATCTATTCTTAATTCTCTTAGCATTCCTAACTTCCTCTACCAAAATTGCTGTTAGGAGTGCTATTTTAATGAGTTGTAGTATCTTCATATTCATCTCCCCTTTCTGTGTATTTCTTCGAAATGTTCATCAATGAATTTATTCATCTTTCTTGCGTTGAATCTCCAACGATTTAAACTCTCATCTGGATAATGTGCGATTCCTTGTTGTTTAAGTAACTTTTCAAATTTAGGATTGAATAATAATCTGTCTTTGATAGTGTCATCAGATGACATTTTCAATTTGCGTTTTAACTCTTTTAAGTCCCAAACTGGATCAAGTGAGTAATTTAACAATTCATCGTATTCATCTTTTGCGATGAGTACATGTGTGTCGGGAATTGGGACGGTTACGCTAAGTGTTTGCGTCATCTTAGGTGCTCCTTTCGTGTATAATGTTGTTATCCCTTTGTGAAGGGAGGTGTTGCCTATGGCTAAGGATCATATGACCATCGAGACATCTTGTCCTAATTGTGGTAAACGTATGAAAATTACAACCAAGAAGAAACACAATAAATGTCCAAGATGTAAACTCGATTTTGTTAGAAAGTAGTCTCGAATGGTATACCTTCATCAATTAATTCATCAATCGTGTTTTTAGATTTTTCTAATTCTCTAATAGCTTTGTTTATTTTTAATTTTTTAATTTCTAAATCTTTTCCGTTAATGTTTAATTGATGAATAAGTTTAGGTCTTTTTCTATCAAGCACCTTTTTAGTAACTATTGCAGTAGTTGCTATTAAGAGTGCTTTTTTGATTAGATTTAAATATTTCATTCCATTTCCTCCTTTAAATTGTTTGTTCGATTGTTTGGTATAATCACCGTTGGTAGAAAAGCTTTCTGGAAAACGACTTTTAAAGTCTTAATCCCTTCTATAACAGGAGTATTTGGAATGCTTCTAGCACTATTAAAATTATTAGTAAGTAATTAAAGAAGTTTAGTTTTCTGTTAATATCAACTATTTCCCAACCAGTAATCTTGATGTGGTTGTCACTACATCGAGATTTTTTATTTTCTTCTCGCATTCCATTCACTCCTTTAAGTTGTTTGTTCGATTGTGGGTATTAATCATTTTTGGGTTCTGGTAATAGTTCGAAGTGTTTTTCTAATTCTTGTGCTGCCCAACGCATTACTTCTTCTAAGTGTTGTTCTCTGCTTACTTCTATTGTTTCTATCTTGCCTGCTTCTTCTATAGTGTGTTCGTATGTTTCTGATTCATCGTTACTATCCATTTGTAAGTAATAATGAACAATCGTAAGTATGTTTCTTTGTTCTGGTGTCATCATGATTCCTCCTATATTTCAATCGCAGATGGTCTAACATCTTTGATGAATTGAATTATTAGGTCTACGTCTTTACGTTTGATGTGGTTGTTAGGTGCGTTACCTTTCATACCAAGATTTTTTTTAGACTTAACTAATAATTTAGATTTAACTTTTCCTAATTGATGACGATACTCTTCTTTAGCTTTCCTGTTTGCTAATGCTTGTTCATATACATCTCCGATTAGGAATTCATCTATCGTTACTTGAATACCAGCTTTACCTAGAATTTGTTCAGCTTTAGACTTGATAGCAAATTTGATAGCGTCAATGTCTTGTGGCGTTACATATTCGCCTTCGAATTTTTCGTTTAATTCTTCTAATTTCTGATTACTTACTTTTCCTGTTGAAATTAAGTAATCGAGTTTGTCACTAACTAATTGTTCAATAAGTTGGTTCATATCATCTAATGAAGTAATTCCGTATGCACTCGCTAACTCATTATGTTGTCTTTCTACTTTGATGAAGTAACCTCTGATTTTTCTTCCAATTTCACTACGTTGTATCATTGAAATTTCTTTCGCCATGTCTAGTGTCATGATGTGGTTGAGTTGTTCATAAGTACGTAGTCTTTTTTGACTTTGTACTTTTACACTTTGAATGATATAGTCGATATTTTCTTCAAAACCGTATGCAATCATCCGTTCCATCCATTTATCATATTGAGTTCCGATTTCTAATCCTTTGTGTAATTCACGACCACTTACTGCAACTGTTCCATCTTCATTACGTTTTAAATTGAATAGCTGTTGAATTTCATTCATTAACTTTTCACCTCTTCTTTGATTTCTAAGATTTTCGCAATTCGTTTCTTTTGTTCAAATGCATCTCTACGTCCACGTAAGATATCTGATAAGTAAGCACTTGAAATACCTAACATATCTGCTAGTTGCTTATTCGTGATGTTACGTTTAAGTAATTCCATTCTTACTTTCATGCCGAATTCTGTTGTTGCCATGATTACACCTCCATTAACTTTTTTACTAAGCATATAAATTATCCATTGAATTAAAATAACTTTTGTGCTAATATTTAAGCATAGCTTAATAAACCTATAACAACGCAATTAAGCACTGTTAAATCGGTTGCTGTCACTCGTTCCCTAACGAATATTTGTTATTTGTTTAATGGCTAAATTTAAAGCTTAAATACAGTATAATAACTTATATGCTATTTGTCAAACTAAAATAACAAATAAGTTAACTGTGATAGGAGAATTTTATGAATTTAGTACAAAGAATACGCAACTTATGTAACTCACAAAGCTTGACTTTTGCTGAATTAGAGAGGATTTTAGGTTTTTCTAACGGACAAATAAGAAGATGGAAAAAAACTAAACCAGGAATTGATAAAATTCAAAAAGTAGCCGACTACTTCGACGTATCTGTTGACTACTTATTAGGAAGAGAAAAAGATGAATACGCTGGCGAGCAAGAAGATGAAGAAATTCGTATTATGCATCGTGGCGTAAAAAACATGACTAAAGAAGATAGAGAAAAAGCATTAAAAATGTTTGAAACTTTCTTCGATAATTGGGACGAATACACTAAAGACAAATAAAGGGGATTTTATTTTGCATTTTGTATATCAAAATTCATTTTTAAAAGCAGCACGAGCTGTAAGTGCATTAATTGAAACTAATTATATAGATAGATTCCCTTTACCTATTAAAGAAATAATAGAGAATGATAGTAATGTGGAATTATTTACGTTTGAAGATTTTTGTAATATGACTGGATACACTTTAAATGAATTACAAACATACGGTGGTTCTGATGAGGCTTTTCATATTAAAAAGGGAAATAAATTCGCCATTATTTATAACGACAATATATATAATAGAAGATTACGTTTTACTCTAGCTCATGAATATGGTCACTATATCATGGAACATGATGGTATGAGCTACGAGAAAACACCTATATTCCAAGATTCTCAACGTACTCATTTAGAGGAATATGAAGCTAACTCGTTTGCCTCATGCCTCCTATTCCCTCTTAATGTTAGATACAAATATCGTAATGTATTGAGTGTAGGTGATGCGGCAGATCTATTCAAAATTAGTTATCAAGCTGCAAAAGTTGCATTAGATATCTTTGATGAACACATGGACAGTGGATTAGAATATCATATTTCAATGTTTGAACATAGGCACATGGAAACTTATATGTCATTTCTTGAAGAAATGTTAGGAGAGCAGTTGGCAGAATATAATCACATAATGAGAACTGAATACGGTTATTAAAACTCACTACGGTAATTACTCTATTACGTTTGAGCCGTTGAAAGTGTACAAATTGCATAGAGTTGATTAACTCTGTCCTACTGACGCTATAATATAAATTTATAAAGGAGAAATATAATGAAAATAATTAATTATCAAGTTAAACTGAGGAAAATTTTTTATACCGTGAGAACTAACAGAGGTAATGTTTTTAGGAAGTCACGTCCTAAAAAGGAAAGTATTATAAAAACACGCAGAAAATTACAAAAATACGCCAGAGAAATTGATAAAAAAAGACAGTAAGTCCAAAGGAGGCGTAGATGATGACATTCGTTATTGAATGCCTATTAATTTTACTAATTGTAAATGTTATTTTGTTAATCATCAATATTTATAAACTTATAAAAGCGAACGAACAAATTTCTAAAAGAGCTTATACCATGTGGACGGTATTAACTATAGTTTTTATCTCTATTATCGTGATAATACTATATAATTTTATTTTTTTATAATTATATAATTCACATTTAGTTACTGCATATGATCAAGATGAAATAAACTTAATCTAAGGGGATGAATACATTGATCTATGTGATTATCGGTTTGTTTTTAATTAGTATTTTTTTATTTATTTTCAGTTTCTTTTTATCGCAGACGGAAGGGCTTACCTATAAAAGGACTTGCAGGACTATAGCCTTAGCTTTTTTGTTATTAGGTTTCTTTTCTTTCATAGGTCACTTGGTTATTTTATTATCTGAATAGATTTAAAGGAGGAAATATCATGTTCGAAAATTTATTAACTTCTATAGGTATTAATTCTCTTAAAGTAGACACTTTAGTCAAATCTGAATACATTTCACCTAACGATTCATTGTCAGGAATAATAAACTTATATGGTGGAAATACAACTCAAATTGTTAATAAAATTGAACTATCTTTAATAGAAAGGTATGACAACCCTGATGAACGCAGTCAGATACCTGTATTAGAAAACGAATTAGAAACCCTTATTTTACACAAAAACATAAATATTAATAAAGAGGAACAAAGAAGTGAAGAATTTAAATTCAATCTTCCTGAAGTTAGTTTTAAAAGAAATCAAGATTATTTAATTTTAAAAACACGAGTATACATTGCAAATTCTGTAGATGCTTACGATGAAGATAAGATATTTTTTAAATAAAGGTGATAATAAGAAGTCTGAAAGCAAATCAAACAAGAAACCTAATGATTCAAAGAAAGATAAAAAAGCAGATAGCAAAGAAAAATCAAACGACACTTTTAGCGACGATAAACAACAAGCTAGTTCAGATGATAGTTATAATGATACTCTAACAATGAATCTGAAAGCACATCTAAAAACGACAATGGCAAAACACAAGACAACAACGGTAATAATGAACGCACAGAAGGTAAACAAGCTCAAGTAACACAACAAAATAATCAGCAACAAAGTAACAACAATCAAAATCCACAAAACAATAAAGGTTATATGACACAAGCTGAAATTGATGAATGGAATAGAGCAAAACCTACTACGCATAACGAGTCACAAATGGAACAAGTGCCACAAAACCATTCTGGTGGTCACCCATCAGCGTTTGGTAAAAGTGATGTTCCAGTGGGTACACAAAAAAACTGATTCAAATGGAGATACTTATATAGACGCAACAGGCAAATAATTTATTGGGTACTTAGTACCCTTTTATTTTACTCTATTACGTTTGAGCCGTTAAGAGTATATGAACTACATCAAATTGATTAACAGCGTCCTAGCGGCGCTTTAATATAAATATAATAAAGGAGAAATATAAGATGAACACTTTATATAATTTACGTAAAAAGAATAATTTAGAAATCGATGAATTAACAAACAAACTCAATAAAATTTACGGTACTGATTATGAACCACATCATTTATGGGAGTGGGAAAATCATCAAAAAGACCCTAAAATGAAGGACGCACTAATTCTTGCTGATTTCTTTAATTCTTCATACGAAGAATTCTTAGATAGTAAAATGAGACAAAGATACAAAGAATTATATGATGTTGAAATAAGAGGGATTAATAAGTAAAGATAATGTAATGCTTCCAAAGGAAGTTGAGGGATGGAGAAAGAAAACTTGAAAGAGCGTTTATTACTTAAATGTCAAGAAGCATTTATCATGGGGATAGATAACATTAAAAAAGCAAATAAAAAAAAGATAACCCCAGGGTCATAGGAATTCTCAGCTTACGCCTACCCCCATTCGGGGACCCAGAGCTAATCCTTCTCGAGTTATCTTAAATATATTATAAGTTACATTGATTACTATTTCAAGAATAAATAACCGGGTAGTTCACCTACCCCTATTATTTATTCTGTATCTAGTGATGGTTTTATATATAAACAAAAGTAATTCAGTATAGCAGTATAGTTTCGAGGTGTAGAAATGACTCTAGTTATAAATTGGCTTTTTATTTTATGTGGTATATGTATACTATTATTTGTATACAATGCATATATGTTTCTTAAAATAAAAATGGGAATTTTAAAAAGAACTTACGCTATATGGACTATATTATATGCATTGTGCATCTTTATTATTGCAATTATGCTTTATGACTTTTTGTACTAAATTAAGATTCTATTGGTAAGGAGACTAATTTTGAAAATTTTAAATTGTAAAATAAAATTAAGTGAAGTAATTTATGAAGTACAAACAAATAAAAATAAATATTTTAAATACGCTTTACCTAAAAATATTTCTAATTATAAAGTACGAAAAGTGCTTAAAAATGTCGAAAGTAAATTAGATCATAACTCAAATAATTGATACATTAAAGAGATGTAAATCACAACAACGACAAAATCAACAACAGCTAATATTTCTTATGTGAGAAAGGACTATTTCTTATTATGTTTTATTTCCTTTTTAGTACTATCATCATAATCGTTATGTTGTTTTTACATTCTTTTTATCTAATTCTACGTATTCAAGAAAAGAAAATGACAATAAAAGGGTATTTAATATACATATTAATTTATTTTGTAATTCTAATAATATTATTACTTATTTTTAAAGGTTTAATTTGAGAATATTTTAAAAGGGTAATATACTTACCCTTATTATTTTTACCTTTTTGAGGAGAGATAGTATGCAAACACGACGTTATGATGGTGAAAAGTGGCAATATGAGTTTAAATATGAAGGTAAACGATATCGCAAAAAAGGTTTTAGGACAAAACGAGAGGCAAATTCTGCAGGAATGGATAAACTTAATGAGTTGCGAAATGGCTTTAATACAGACCACAATATTACATTAAAAGCATACTTTGAGAACTGGATTAAAACATATAAACAACCAGTTGTTAATGAAAACACTTATCGTCATTATCGTTTTACTTTAAAGCATATTCAGGATCATAAAATTGGTAACACGGAATTATCAAAAATTAACAAACAAGTCTATCAAAAGTTTATAAATGACTTTTCTAAAGAACACGCTAAAGAAACGATAAGAAAAACAAACGGTGCTATTCGTTCTGCTTTAGAAGACGCAGTTTATGATGGGTTAATACACAAAAATCCAACTTACAAAGTGAATTATAAAGCTGGCAATCCGACTAAGCCAGAAAAAGAAAAATATATATCTTTAAACGATTATGAAAAGTTAAAAGCATATTTAAAAACTATAAATAGTAGATCAGCATTAGCTTTATTTATCATGATTTGTACTGGTTGTCGAATCAGCGGTGTTAGATATATGAAATTAGAATATATAAACCAGTTGAAAAATCAAATATATATTAACGAACATAAAACAGATACTTCTCCTAGATATGTAAGTGTAGCCAAATCAGATATGAAACATATTTTAGATATGATAAATAATTTAATCATCAGTTATGATGGTTACATTTTTAAAGATACTGGTAGTATTATTACTGTGAATGCAATAAACAAAACATTAAAAAAAGCATGTGAAGTAAATGAAATACCTATCATTACATCACATGCTATTAGACATACACATTGTTCATATTTATTAGCCAAAGGTATTTCTATTTACTATATTTCAAAACGGTTAGGTCATAAAAATATAGCAATTACTACATCTGTTTACTCACATTTATTAGAAGAAAAATACAGTGAAGAAGAAACAAAAACGACTAATATTTTAGAAAAGATGTAGTTTAGGGACTCTGTAGGGACTTCAAATGCTTTAATCACCATAGTTATAGCATTTATAAATCTCCTTCGAGGGGGCTAAAATAAGCAACTATTATATATTTACAAAAAAGAATCCCACGTTAATGGGGTTCTTTTTTACAATTCTATTTTCTCACCATTTCGAATTTTGTCAGCTAATTCATTTAATTTTCTTAAACGATGGTTCATACCTGATTTTGATATGGGGCCAGTTGATATCATTTCCCCTAATTCCTTTAAGGAAATTTCTTGGTGCTCAACTCTTAACTTGGCAACCTCTCTTAAACGATCTGGTAAATTATCTAAACCTATTTCTTGATCTATTAATTGAATGCTTTCAACCTGTTTCATTGCAGCGCTTACTGTTTTATTTAAATTTGCTGTTTCACAATTCACTAATCGGTTTACTGAATTTCTCATATCACGGACGATTCTTACATCTTCAAATTTCAACAGCGCTTGGTAACCACCAATTAAACTAAGGAAGTCAGAAATTTTTTCTGCTTCTTTTAAATAAACAATGCTACCTTTTTTACGCTCAAGATGTTTCGCATTTAATTCGTAACTATTCATCAACTTCGTTAAACCTTCAGAATGATTTTCAAATTGAGAAAATATTTCTAAATGGTATGATGACGTTTCTGGGTTATTGACTGATCCACCCGCTAAAAATGCGCCACGTAAATAACTACGTCTCATTTCATCGTCTTGAATCATATCTGGATCTATTTCATGTGTAAATACACCGTTTTTTAATATACCTAGCTCATCAAGAATTTCTCTTGCTCGCATTTTTGTACGACAAATATAAATATTATTTTTCTTTAATTTCATTTTTTTACGTACTAATATTTCTACTTCTACATTAAAAATACGTTTGATCAGGGAATATATCCTTCTTGCGGTAGTTGCATTCTCAGTTTGAACATTAATCACAAACTGTTGATTGGATAGACTTAATGCCCCATTCATACGAATTAATGCACTGAGCTCTGCTTTTGCATTAGCTTCATCTACATCTATACGAGTTAATTCATTTTTCATATCTGATGCAAAGCTCATAGAACATTCATTCCTTTCTAACATTACCCTTTAGATTTATAAGATAATAACTACATTTTTTAATTTTATTTCAAAATGGATTAAATATCTTCATCTCAATATTTTTTCTTTCAATAAAAAACAAGTTTCATCTGTATCCAATAACTAAAATATTATTTACGATTATCATTTGGATCAAATTGAATTGTACTAATAAGATCTAATGCTTTTTCATAAATTAATTTTGATAAAACTTTTGTATTATGTCTTACAAAATGTTCATCAGATATTTCGACTAGATTTGAAGCCGTAATGACTTCTATTCCATCTTGCTTTAATTCTTCAACATTTACATCAACAGGATCAGAATTTTTCTCTTTATATTTTCTTAAAACATTCTCATTGAATTGATCGGTACAGCAAATAACATAATCTACAAATGATTGACCTGTTTGGCGATGCAATGCATTAATATGTTCTTTCACGGTATAGCCGTCTGTTTCACCAGGTTGAGTCATAACATTAGCTACATATAATTTAGGTGCAGATGAATTAATTAAGGCTTTAGAAATCCCTTTGACACAAAGATTAGAAATAACACTCGTGTATAGTGATCCAGGACCTAATACAATCAAGTCAGCTTCTTCTAACGCTTCAACCGCTTCTTCCATAGGTTCTACATCATCTGGCTCTAAAAAGACTTTTTCTATTTTTTCTTGTTTCTTCGGAATTTTTGATTCGCCATATACGATTTCACCATTTTCCATAATAGCATTTAACTGAACGCTTGTATTGGTAGATGGAATTACTTTACCTTTAATATTTAAAACTTTACTTAGTTCTCTAATAGCATGTCCAAAGTCATTAGTAATATTTGTCATCCCCGCAATTAATAAATTTCCTAAAGAATGACCACTAATTTGATTTTCTTCAAATCTATATTGGAATAATTGAGTTAGTACAGACTCCGAGTCGCTCAGTGCAGCAATCACATTTCTTATATCCCCAGGTGCTGGAATATCCATTTCATTACGAATTTTACCCGTACTTCCACCATCATCAGCAACAGTAACTATGGCAGTAATATCTATAGGAAACTCTCTTAGACCCCTTGCCAATACAGATAAACCAGTCCCTCCGCCAATTAAAACTACTTTCATTCTTCTCATTGTTGTTCTCCACTTTCAATATGTGCATCTCTATGATGAACATATACTTTATAATCGAAAACGTCGTTAAGATATTCTCCTAAACGTTTAGTTAATGCTACTGAGCGATGTTGACCTCCAGTACAGCCAATTGCTATGACTAACTGTGACTTGCCTTCTTTTTTATAACCAGGAATCATAAATTTCAATAAGTCAGTTAATTTATCAAAGAAGATTTCGGTTTCTTTCCATTTCATAACGTACGTATAAACTTCTTCATCCATTCCTGTTAATGGACGTAGTTCTTCAACATAGTATGGGTTGGGTAAAAATCGAACATCAAATACTAAATCTGCATCCATTTGTATACCGTGTTTAAAACCAAAGCTAGTGACGTTTATTGTAAATGTTTCAAAGTTTTCATCTTCATAGTAATTAACTACTCTAGCTTTTAATTCTTTAGGTTTAAGTTGACTTGTGTCTATGACATAATTTGCAATACTTCTAATTCGTGAAAGATGTTGACGTTCTTCATTAATAGCATCAATAAGTGAACGTTGTCCCTTTTCATTTAAAGGATGTGCTCTTCTAGATTCTTTATATCTTGAAATTAATTTTTCAGTTGTTGCTTCTAAAAACATGACGTCTACAATAACGTCATTTCTACTTTTAATTAAATCAATTTCCTTAACCAATGATTTAAACAGTTCTTTACCTCTTAAGTCTATTGCAATAGCCACTTTTTGTAATGATGGATTACCTTGTTCCATCAATTCAACAAATTTAGGTAATAGTACGGGTGGTAAGTTATCTACACAAAAATAACCTATATCTTCTAGACTTTGAATCACTAAAGATTTTCCTGCACCAGATAATCCAGTGACAACAAGTAATTCACTTTTCCCAATTTCTTTTTCAGAATTTACCATTTTATCGGTTCACCGCCAGTTCAGTTGATATTCATATATTAATAGGTTCATCATACCACACTCATTTTCACAAAGGAATGTAATCAATACTTATAAAAAAGCTAGAACAACAAATGGATTATCATTGTTATAATCCTCCTATTGCTCTAGCTTTATTTCTTGTTATAAACGATATTTAAGCTTCTAATTTATCTTTAATACTTTCAATATAATCAGCCGCACTTTGTGCCGCAATACTACCATCACCTGTTGCTGTTACAATTTGACGTAAACCTTTATCTCTTACGTCGCCTGCAGCATAGATACCAGGTACATCTGTACTCATATCAGCTTGAGTTACAATATAACCATTTTCATTTGTAATACCTAAATCAGTGAATGGTGCAGTTAATGGTTTCATACCAATATAAATAAATACACCATCTGCATCGTATGTTACTTCTGAACCATCTTTAGTTGACTCTAAAGTTACTGATCCTACTTTGCCATCTTTGTCATTTATTGTTTTTAATGTATGGCTCCAAATAAAATCAACTTTATCATTTTTAAATGCACGATCTTGTAAAATACTTTGTGCGCGTAATTCGTCTCTTCTGTGGACAATCGTCACTTTATCAGCAAATTTTGTTAAGAATGTACCTTCTTCAACTGCTGAGTCACCACCGCCGATAACAAATAAACGTTTATTTTTGAAGAATGCACCATCACATACTGCACAATAACTTACGCCACGTCCGCCTAATTCTTGTTCACCTGGTACGCCTATTTTTTTATATTCAGCACCAGTTGAAATAATAACTGCATGTGCAGTAATTTCTTTGTTTCCTAAATTAACTACTTTATAGTCGCCTTTATCTTCTATTGATTTAATATCACCATATTGATAAGTAGCGCCAAATTTTTTCGCATGTTCAAACATTTTTGTAGATAAATCTGGTCCAGTAATCATTTCAAATCCTGGAAAGTTTTCTACCTCTTCTGTATTTGCCATTTGGCCACCTGGCATACCACGTTCAATCATAACAGTGTTTAAATTTGCACGTGATGCATAAACTGCAGCCGTCATACCAGCAGGGCCTGCACCTATAATTGCTACATCAAAATCTACTTCAGTCATTTACTTGCCCTCCTACTTAATAATCATTAAACGCATTATATATCAAAATAAGTATTTCATAAATTTATATGCTCAGAATATAAGTTATCGTTTTATCAAGTTTATAATTACTTATATCAAACCATTCTTTTATTTGCTTTTTAGTCAATTTTTGGTTGGTATGTTGATAATACAAATATAAGAACGCACCTAAATATCTATCTAATTCTGTTAAATCAGCTTGATCTGCAATAATTGATTCAGCTTGATCTATCCATTGAACAAATAAAGATGTATCATTTCTAAATTCATCAAATTGATATAATTTGACCATGCCACGATGTATGAAATCTAATTTATTTAGTGTCAAACCTTGAACTAAGTATGTTAAATATAGTTTCTCATAATCATTCATCGTTTCTAATACGGCCCAAATTTCTTCTGTAATCAATATTTCTTTACCATTCAATTGATTCAACAAGAATATACCATATAATCTATAATGACTATCGTCGTCCATTAATAAAGGTAAAATACGTTGATCAAATACATGTTTACTTTCTTCAATTACCCATGGTGGAAAACCTACATCAACTTTAGAAATTTGTAATAACTTGTTCCAAAATTGAATACTTTCATCTTTATTTCCTAGGTAATAATAATTGTAGCTTAAGGCATTAAACATTTGAATAGAAGCAAATTTCCCTTTTTTATATAAAGGAAGCAATAATTTTTGAGAAGCATGATATTGTTTCAAATAACTTAAGACAATACCTAATTTAAAACTTTCATCGTCATTCATTGGCATGACTTTGTTTAAAATATTTAAGTAACGCTTATATTTATCCATATCATTTGTATTGTAAAGTAGTAACGTATAATGACACAGTGCATGAACATCTGAATTATCTTCATTTAGTAACTCTTCAAACATGTCCTTTGCTATATCATATTCGCCTAAATATAAATAACACATCGCTAATAAATTTTTTATCACTCGATGATTTTGAATATCTTCATCTTGATTTAAAATATAAGTTCTCGCTTCTTCTAAACGTCCCTGTGAAAATAAAAATTGAAATAATAGTTGTACTGCAAATAGTTGTGCTTCGATTTCTATTTGATGTTCGTTTGAATACGACACATCGAATGTTTGTTCAAGCTCATCTCGGAAATCTTGATCATCTGTAATTAATACATAATTAATACCAAACAAGAATGCCTTGTTTGGTTCATTTAATTCAATGTTTAACTGACTCAACTCATAAAAACTATCTGCCTTACGTCTATCATTTATAATATTTTCATAAAATACCTTTTCAGCTTGGCTTCCAAAACCTAGTTTTACTAAACATTGAGCATAGTTTAATTGAATATCAAAATCCTCAGGTGACAATTCTAGCACTTTACCGTAATAATCGACTGCTTTTTTATAATCTTGTTGCTTCCACTTCTGATTAGCCATTTTACGATAAAACGGTTCATCAAAAGCCATTGAAATAATTTTATTATTTTTATCTGCCAAAGATTGTCACCTCCATCTTTAATTTATTTTTATAGGATTACCAATCGCATATGCGCAATCTGGCACATCTTTTGAGACAACTGTTCCTGCACCAATGGTGACATGACTTCCAATAGTTACTCCAGGAAGTATTGTCACATTAGCACCTATTAATGTATTATGACCTATTTGAACTTTACCATATTTAAATTCATCCACTAAAATTTCGTGCGTTAATATTGTAGTATTATAACCAATCACACTATTGTTGCCAACAGTTATTAATTCGGGATAAAACAAATCTGGTACTACTTTATATGCGAATACAGTTTGTTTGCCAATATTCATTTTTAAATACTTACGATAGATAACATTTTTTAATTTTAAATTTGGCATTACTCGACAAATTTCAATTATTAATGTTTGTTTAAACACTTTTGGAAAACGTATTAGTCGATATATTTGCCATAATGGATTAATCGATGATTTTTGATATCTATCATGTGTTTGGAGTTTTCTCATTGAAAATCTACACCTTTTGCTTTGGCCAACTTAATGGACCAGCATTTTTATAAACAGGTGGTTGAAATTTATATCGTCTATAAATAATTAAAATAATACTAATAATACTAAGTATAACCGATACTAATTGTGCCACTCTTATATGACTTGTCAACATCAAGCTGTCTGTTCTAAGTCCTTCAACAAAGAAACGACCTATTGAATACCAAATTAGATATAAGAAGAATGTTTCTCCTAGTTTCAAATGCTTTCTAATCGAAATTAATAAGATAAATCCTAACACATCCCATACCGATTCGTATAAAAATGTTGGATGATAATAATGACCATCAATATACATATTATTAATAATAAATCGAGGTATATGAAGTTGTTCCAAGAATGTTTTAGATACTATACCGCCGTGTGCTTCATGGTTCATGAAATTGCCCCATCGTCCGATACCTTGAGCTAAAATAATACTCGGTGCGACAATGTCTCCAATTTGGAATGGGTTTAAATTTTTTAATTTACATACGATAACTCCTGTAATAAAGCCACCTATTAATCCTCCATGGATAGCTATACCGCCATGCCATATTTTAGGTATTTCTCCTGGATTTTGCATGTAATATGGCCATTGGAATATTACAAAATATATACGAGCTACAATAAAACCAAATATGGCACAATAAAAGATAACATCTACTAATGTGTCTTTATGTAGACCAACTCTCTTCAAAGCTTCTTGTGCTACAAAATACCCTATTAAGATACCACAAGCAATTATAATTCCATACCATCGTATTTGTAATGGACCTAGGTGAAATGCGACAGGATCAATATAACTCAAAGTTAAATCCATAAACTAATTACTCCTCACTTTTATGACTGTTACGAACAATTTCATCATTAAGTCGTTCGCTAAATTCTTCTGCTGTATTTATTCCCATAATATTTAAACGATAGTTCATAGCAGCAACTTCAATAATAACTGCAACGTTTCGTCCAGGTCTTACAGGAATTGTTTTTTTCGTGATTTCAGTATCTAAAATACGTAAAGTCTCTTCGTTTAAGCCGACTCTATCGTATAACTTTTCTTTATCCCAGTTTTCTAAATTAATATTTAAACGGATTTGTTTTTCAGTTAAAATTGAGCCCGCCCCAAATAATGTCATCACATTAATGATTCCTAAACCACGTATTTCTAATAAATGTTCTATTAATTTTGGTGGTTTACCTATTAATTCATCTTTAGTAATTTCTCTTATCTCAACATTGTCATCAGCAACTAATCTATGTCCTCTTTTAACTAATTCTAATGCTGTTTCACTTTTACCGATACCAGAGTCACCAGTTATGAGAACACCTACACCATAAACATCAACTAGTACGCCATGTAATGATGTTGTTTTTGCTAGTTCATGTTCTAAAAATGTAGTTAATCTACTCATTAAACTTGTCGTTGCATCTTTAGCAACAATAAGTGGTGTATTTAATTCTTTTGCTGCTTCAACTAATTCTTCAGGAGGCTCTAATCCTCTTGTTACTATAATTGCAGGTGTATCTGGTCGACATAATTTTCTCATTCTTCCTTGACGTTCATCATCTGGAAGTAAATTATAAAATGATAACTCAGTCGTACCTAATAATTGTATTCTGTCTGAAGCGTAATGTGAGAAGTAACCAGCCATTTCTAAACCAGGTCTAGAGATATCTGTGTTTTTAATAGGTTTATTTAATCCTTCTTCCCCAGCTATTAATTCTAATTTTAATAATTCAACTAATCTTTCAGTTGTTAACATGTGTTCACCTCTATTTGAAATGTTACTACAATTTCGCTTTCTTTAATCATATCAAAAATCAAACTACTTTCTATATCAAAAAGTTACGCTTATTTAATATTTAGAAAATACGCTCTATAAATTAAGCCTTATTGAATACTTTATTATGTATATTGTTTTTGAAAAATGTGAATCCTTTTTAATTTGGATGATAAATATCTACATCTAAAAAAGATGATTCCAGTATACTCTGAAATCACCTTAATATAAATTATAACATCATTCTTTTATGATTAATCTTTATTTCTATCTCTTTCTAATACTGTTTTTAAATATTGTCCTGTATAAGAGTTTTCTACATTCGCAATGTCTTCAGGCGTACCAGTAGCAACGATTGTTCCACCACCATCGCCACCTTCTGGTCCTAAATCAATAATATGATCTGCAGTTTTAATGACATCTAAGTTATGTTCAATAATCACAACAGTATCACCATTTGCAACAAGACGATTTAATACCTTTAATAATCTGCTAATATCATCAACATGTAAACCAGTTGTTGGTTCGTCTAAAATGTAAATGGAACGTCCAGTAGAGCGTTTATGCAATTCTGATGCGAGTTTAACACGTTGTGCTTCACCACCAGATAAAGTTGTTGCTTGCTGTCCTAATGTGACATATCCTAAACCAACATCTACTAATGTTTGTAGTTTACGTTTAATCTTAGGGATATTTTCAAAGAAATGAGTTGCATCTTCAGCAGTCATTTCTAAAACATCAGCAATATTTTTACCTTTATATGTGACTTCAAGTGTTTCTCTATTATATCGTTTACCGTCACATACCTCACAAGGAACATAAACATCTGGTAAGAAATGCATTTCTATTTTAATAATACCGTCACCTTTACAAGCTTCACAACGTCCGCCTTTAACGTTAAAACTAAAACGACCTTTTTGATAGCCACGTATTTTAGCTTCATTGGTTTGAGCAAAAACATCTCTTATATCATCAAACACGCCTGTATAAGTTGCTGGATTTGAACGTGGTGTTCTACCAATCGGTGATTGATCAATATCGATAATTTTATCTAATTGATCTATGCCTTTAATAGAATCATATTCTCCAGGTTTCACTTTAGATTTATTAATTTTTTGTGCTAGAGATTTATATAACACTTCATTAACTAATGAACTTTTACCTGAGCCTGATACACCTGTCACTACAGTCATTACTGATAGAGGGAAATCAACATTTACATTTTTTAAGTTATTGCTTTTAGCACCTTTAATACTAATTTTCTTTTTCGTAACTTCCCGACGATATTCAGGTACATCAATTTTCTTCTTACCACTTAAATATTGTCCAGTTAATGAGTTTTTATCTTTCATCACTTGTTTTGGTGTACCTTGTGCAACAATTTCACCACCGTGACTACCAGCACCTGGACCTACATCCACTAAATAATCTGCAGAACGCATCGTATCATCATCATGTTCTACAACAATCAATGTATTTCCTAAATCCCGCATCTCTTTAAGTGTGTTAATTAGACGATCATTATCACGCTGATGTAAACCTATTGAAGGTTCGTCTAAAACATAAAGTACACCTGTTAAACGAGACCCAATTTGTGTTGCTAATCGAATTCGTTGTGCTTCACCACCAGATAATGTTCCAGAAGCACGGTTTAATGTAAGGTATTCAAGCCCAACATTATTTAAGAAAGCTAGACGTGAAATAATTTCCTTAAGAATTTGATTTGCTATTGCTTGGTCTTGTTCTGATAGTTCAATGTTTTGATAATATTTCAATGCTTCTTTAATCGAATCTTGAACAACTTCGCCTATATTATATCCACCAACATAAACAGACAATGCTTCTTTACTTAAACGCTTGCCATGACAAGTCTCACAAGGTAACTCGGTCATGTATCTACTCATCATTTCACGAGTATATTCTGATGGTGATTCATGATATCGACGATCAATATTATTAAGAACACCTTCAAAGACCATTTTTCTTTTACGTTTGCCGCCACCAAATCGTTGGTTAAATGTAAATTCAATTTCTTTATCGCCTGAGCCATGCATTAATATATTTTTCTGTCTATCGGTAAGTTTTTTATAAGGTTTATCCATATTAATTTTATAAACTTCACAGACACGTTTTAGTAAAGTTGGATAAAAATCTGAACTTGTTGGCTCCCATGGCTCAATGGCACCTTCGTTTAGTGTTTTGTTTGGGTCAGGTATAACTAAATCCATATCGACTGTTAATCTTTGACCTAACCCATCACAAGTAGGACAAGCACCAAATGGGCTGTTAAAACTAAACATTCGGGGTTCTAATTCGCCAATTGAGAATCCACAAATAGGACATGCATGATTTTCAGAGAACTTTAGGTCTTCTCCATCAATCACATCAACTGTTAAACTTCCTTCAGATAATTCAAGTGCTGTTTCTATAGAATCTGCTAGTCTTGTTTCAATTCCTTCTTTAATTACTAGTCTATCAACAACAACTTCTATAGTATGGTTTTTGTTTTTATCTAAATCTGGCACTTCATTAACATCAACAATTTCTCCGTCTACTCGTAAACGTACATAACCTTTTTTACCAATATCTTCGATTAGCTTTTCATGACTTCCTTTACGATGTGAAACCACAGGAGCTAACAATTGAATTTTTGTTCGCGTTTCTAATTCTAATATTCTATCTACCATTTGTTGAACAGTCTGTGACTCTATTTCAATATTATGGTTTGGACAATAAGGTTTACCCACTCGAGCATATAATAATCTGATATAATCGTAAATTTCAGTTACGGTTGCAACTGTAGATCGTGGGTTCTTACTTGTTGTCTTTTGATCAATAGAAATAGCCGGTGATAATCCTTCAATAGTATCTACATCTGGTTTATCCATTTGACCTAAAAATTGTCGTGCGTATGCACTTAATGATTCTACATATCTTCTTTGACCTTCTGCATAAATAGTGTCAAAGGCTAATGAAGACTTACCTGAACCTGAAATACCTGTCATTACAATTAATTTGTCTTTAGGTAATTCAATATCGACACCTTTTAAATTATGCGCTTTTGCACCTTTCACTACTATGGATGGTTCTCTCATTTAATTGTCACCCTTCTGATTTTAATTCAAATAACATATCTCTTAGTTCTGTTGCTTTTTCAAAGTCTAAATCTTTAGCTGCTTTTTTCATTTCTTTTTCTATATTTTCTATCGTTTTTTGTCGTTCTTTTTTAGTCATTTTCTTAGGTAGTTCAGTTTGTTTATTTTCATTTGTTTCGTCATTTTCAACAGTGGCACTAATAACATCATGAATTTTCTTATTAATTGTTTTAGGCGTAATACCATATTTTTCGTTATGCGCTGTTTGTATTTCACGACGTCTTTGTGTTTCATCAATGGCGTATCTCATAGAATCTGTAATTTTATCAGCATACATGATTACTTCGCCTCGATCATTACGTGCTGCTCGTCCAATTGTTTGAATTAATGAGCGATTAGAACGTAAAAATCCTTCTTTATCCGCATCTAAAATGACTACTAAAGAAACTTCAGGAATATCTATACCCTCTCTTAGTAAATTAATACCAACGATGGCATCATATGTACCCATTCTTAAATCTCGAATAATTTCTATTCTTTCAAGCGTTTTAATTTCTGAATGAAGATAATTTACTTTAATACCCGCTTCTTTCATATAGGTAGTTAAGTCCTCACTCATTTTTTTCGTCAACGTTGTAACAAGTACTCTTTCATTCTTATCAATTCTATCTTGAATTTCACTTAACAAATCATCAATTTGGTTTTCTGTTGGACGTACATCAATTTTCGGATCTAGTAATCCTGTAGGTCTAATAATTTGTTCGACCATTTCATCAGTATGTTCTAGTTCGTATGGTCCTGGCGTTGCTGATACATATACTAATTGATTTGTTTTTTCCTCAAATTCTTCAAATTTTAGTGGTCTGTTATCTAAAGCACTTGGCAATCTGAAACCATGATCAACTAAAACTTGTTTACGCGCTCTGTCACCATTATACATCCCTCTAACCTGAGGCAATGTTACGTGAGATTCATCAATCATAATTAACCAATCATCACCAAAGTAATCTAATAATGTATAAGGTGTAGAACCTAGTGGTCGTAATGTTAAATGAACTGAATAGTTTTCAATACCTGAACAGAAGCCCATTTCTCGCATCATTTCTAAATCATAATTTGTACGTTGTTCTAATCTTTGGGCTTCAAGTAATTTATTTTCATCTCTTAATTCTTTTAATCGTTCTTCCAATTCTTTTTCAATACGTTCGATTGCTACTTTCATTTTTTCTTCACGAGTAACGAAGTGAGATGCTGGGAATATAGCAAAATGCTCACGTTCTCTAATAACTTCGCCAGTTAAATAGTTAACCTCTCTAATTCGATCTACTTCATCTCCGAAAAATTCCACTCGAATACACATTTCTTCTCTAGATGCTGGGAAAATTTCTACCACATCACCGCGGACTCTAAATGTACCCCTTTGGAAATCTATATCATTTCTAGTATATTGTACATCTACTAATTTTCTTAGTAATTCGCTGCGTTCCATTTCCATACCAACGCGGACGCTAACAACTAAATCTTTATATTCTTCTGGGTTACCTAAACCATAAATACAACTTACACTAGCAATGATGATAACATCGTCTCTCTCAAACAATGCACTTGTCGCAGAGTGTCTTAATTGATCAATTTCATCATTAATAGAAGCATCTTTTTCTATAAAGGTATCCGTAGATGGTACATATGCTTCAGGTTGATAGTAATCATAATAACTAACGAAATATTCCACTCTATTTTCAGGGAAAAATTCTTTGAATTCACTATATAATTGGCCAGCTAATGTTTTGTTATGTGCGATTATCAATGTAGGTTTACCCACTTGTTGAATCACATTACTCATTGTAAATGTTTTACCCGTACCAGTTGCACCAAGTAATGTTTGATGTCTTTTACCTTCTTCAACACCCTTTACAATTTTCTTTATAGCTTCAGGTTGGTCACCTTGTGGATCAAACTCTGAATTTAATTTGAATGGATAATGTTCGACCATTACGACATACGCCTCCTATGTTGTTTACATCTAAAATCTATTACTTATTGTTAATTGAGTATCTTTGAAAGAGTGTTACTCCTACTATACGAATTTATTAATCTATTTCCCTTATTATTTATTAGTCATGCATCAGTCTGTTCTTATAAGTATACATGGGATTATTTATTCATAATTTATTATCTATTTTAACAAATTTTTACCACGAAATACAAACATTTGTTCGCTAAATTTTTTATATTATATGATAAACAAAAAACAAACATAGTTAACGAACTATGCTTGCTTTCTAAACTAATATTTATTTATCATGATGGTTAATTCAGTGTATTGTTTCTGTTATTCTTCTCTTTTGTGAAATTCTAATTGATCTATGATTAAATATCCGGCTAGCAATGATACAACATCTATAAAGATAATCCATTCATTGTGGAAAAAGCCTTTATAAATTGACGTAGCTATTAATATTAAAGTTACGGAAGTACCAATCCATTTATTTTTAGTAACTACACTAAAGAGAACGATTAATATACAAGGAAAAAATGCAGCACATGCATACCAAATCATTTATTTCACCTGTTTCTTTTATTAAGTATTGTCATTGTCGTTTCACGTAATTCTGTTCTTGGGATAAAGTTTTCAGTTAACATTTCAGGAATTACATTATCAATAAAATCTTGAACAGAAGCTAAATGATCGAATTGCATAATCGTTTCTAAACTCATTTCATATATTTCGAAAAATAATGGTTCGGGATTACGTTTTTGTATTTCTCCAAACGTTTCATAAAGTAAATCAATTTTATCTGCTACAGCTAGTATTTGACCTTCTATAGAGTCATCTTTACCTTCTTGTAGTCTCAATCTATAAATATCACGATATTGAGAAGGAATTTCCTCTTCGATAAAATTCTCTACCATTTCTTCTTCAACTTGAGAAAAAAGCATTTTCAACTCTCTACTAGCATATTTTACAGGGGTCTTGATATCTCCAGTAAACACTTCTGCAAAATCATGGTTCAAAGCTTTTTCATACAAACTTTTCCAGTCAATGACATTACCATTATATTCTTCTACAGTACCTAAATATTGTGCTATTTTAGTTACTTTAAATGAATGCGCAGCTACGTTATGTTCAAAATATTTAAATTTGCCAGGCAACCTAATAAGCTTTTCCAAATCAGATAATCTTTTATAATATTGATGAATGCCCATTGTGTGATGCCTCCTTTATATTTAATCATAGATGAAGACTTATTTTTTATTATACCAATCATCGTTATGATTAAAAGCAATATCCTAATATCGTTTTCAAAACCTTCACTTAGTACACAAAATATCGATAAAAAATGAGCAGCAATACAATAATTTTAAGTCATTGTATTACTGCTATTTTAATCCTATTAAATGTTAAAGATTAGTGTATATAATTATAACTTCCTGGATTTGTGATTGTTCTATATGATTTAACATTAAATCCACCGTTCCAGTTCATTTCAGAAACTGTAAGTGTACCATTACTATTTACCTTTTCAACAACACCTACATGCCCATATCCTCCAGCACCATTAGTACCTGGATTAGATTGGAATACTGCTCCTGCAACTGGAGTATTGTTTACTGTGAAACCTGCATTTCTAGCGCTGGTAGCCCAGTCAGCAGCATTACCCCAAAGGCTACCAATTGGTTTGCCTAATTCAGCACGTCTATTAAATGCATAATAAGTACAATTACCAAATGCATATAAGTTCCCAGAATTACTTATTGAATGTAAACCATTTGAACCTTCATACGATGGTTCTGCTGTATATTGTACTTGAGGTGCTGATACTTGTGGCACATTATTATATTGTGTACTTGCTGATGGAATTGGTTCTTCAGCTTCGAATTGATTAGAGCTATATGATGTATTTTGAACTTGGTTTGCTAATCCTGTTGGCGATACTACAATAATATCTCCAGGGAAAATTAATGGTGTTACTCCAGGATTAAGTTTATACAATTCGTCTAAAGTAATATCATGATCTAAAGCGATTTGATACAACGTATCACCTGATTTGACGATATATTGGCTCGTGCTGTCAGCTTCAACTGCTGCTACATTCTGAGATGCATTAACATTAGATATAGATGTTTGTTCTTGAGCGTCTGCAACATTACTTAATGCAATAAATGCAGCTGCTGATGATAATGATACTAAAAACGTCTTCTTCATTAATATGTCATTCCTTTGTTGTAAATTCTAATTTGATGAATTTAATATACCACAATATTATTTTAAAATGCGTAATGTTAAATTGATGTAATATAATATTTATACACAATAATATAAACTTGCCATATATATTTCATTACAAATTCATTAGTATCAGTCATCCCATTAATTTTTTAGGCTATTTTTACACCTAGTCAAAATATTACTGAGTAATATTACAAACTACTAATTGCATAGAGTTATTTAGTTATAGTCTTTTTCAAATATACGTATTTGCGTTATTAAAATGGATTTCAAAACATTTAACTACTACATACTTAAAAAATTATAAATTAAAAAGGCGCTTATCACGTAAGCACCTTTCAAAATATTATTCCAATTGTTGCCTATTTAACTTATAACTTATTTATCCATTTGCCATCTTAAATACGATTCAATAAATGGACCAATATCTCCATCCATTACAGCATCTACTTTACCAGTTTCTTCATTGGTACGATGATCTTTTACCATTGAATAAGGATGGAATACATATGAACGAATTTGACTTCCCCATCCTATTTCTTTTTGTTCTCCACGAATTTCTGCCATTTCTTGTGCTTGTTCCTCTAATTTAAGTTGATATAATTTTGATTTCAACATTTTCATAGCTGCTTCACGGTTTTTAATTTGTGAACGTTCATTTTGGTTATTAACAACAATACCAGTAGGATGGTGGGTAATTCTAATTGCTGATTCTGTTTTATTAATATGTTGTCCACCTGCACCAGATGCTCTAAATGTATCAACTGTAATGTCATCAGAATTAATTTCGATTTCAATTTCATCGTTATCAAAGTCTGGAATAACGTCACAAGATGCGAATGATGTATGACGTCGACCTGACGAATCAAAAGGTGAAATTCTAACTAACCTATGCACACCTTTTTCAGCTTTTAAATAACCATAAGCGTTATGACCTTTAATTAATAATGTCACACTTTTCACTCCTGCTTCATCACCAGGTAAATAGTCAACTGTTTCTACTTTGAAACCACTCTGTTCACAATAGCGTTGGTACATTCTTAATAACATACTCACCCAATCTTGTGATTCAGTGCCACCTGCGCCAGGATGTAGCTCTAAAATAGCATTATTCGCATCATATGGACCGTCTAACAGTAATTGTAATTCGAAACGATCAATATCTTCTTTAAATGCAACGACGTCATTTTCTAATTCTTGTTTCAAGTCTTCGTCATAATCTTCTTGTAAAAGTTCAACAGTTGCTGACATATCTTCAACAGCTTCGTCTAATTTATAATAACCATTAACGATAGATTTCAAAGCGTTATTTTTATCTATAATATCTTGTGCTTTATTTTGATTGTCCCAAAAATTAGGTTCAGTCATCATTTCTTCATATTCCTGTATATTAATCTCTTTATTTTCTAAGTCAAAGAGACCCCCTAATTTGACTTAAATTGTCTTGATACGAATCTATATTTCGTTTGATTTCTGATAATTCCATAATGTCTCTCCTATTTCACTTGTAGTTTGATTTATTGTTTTAACATAAATATTATTTTTAATTAATCTTAAATAAACAGATCCATCATTTTTATACATTTATATTCTATCATATTCAAGATTAAGTGCAGTGTATGATAAATAAACGTGTCATCAAAGAGATGAATGCTTGCTAACAGCATTTAACTCTTCTTTAAACTCCGTTTTTTTAAATTCTACAAAAAGTGAAAGCCTGAGACAATTATGCCCCAGGCTATCAAATATTATTGTCATTGTTTTACACAAAATTATGCTTGACCATGGCAATTTTTATATTTCTTGCCACTTCCACAAGGACAAGGGTCATTACGACCTATTTCTTCACCTTTAACTATAGGTTTTTGTTTAACTTTTTCTTTACCATCTTCAGCTGATGCATGTTTTGCTTCACCAAAATCAGTTGTTTTATCACGTTCAATGTCATCTTCAACTTGTACTACTGATTTCAAAATAAATTTACATGTATCTTCTTCGATATTTTGCATCATTATATCAAATAATTCATGTCCTTCATTTTGATAATCACGTAATGGATTTTGTTGTGCATATGAACGTAAATGAATACCTTGACGTAATTGATCCATTGTATCAATGTGATCTGTCCAATGACTGTCAATTGAACGTAATAAAATCATTCGTTCGAATTCGTTCATTTGATCGCCAAGTGTTTCTTTTTGTTCAGCATAAGCTTTTTCAATTTTAGCCCATACCACTTCGAAAATATCTTCAGAATCTTTACCTTTAATTTCTGATTCTTTTAATTCGCCTTCTTGTAAGAAAACATCATTTATATAGTTAATAAATGGTTGATAATCTAAGTTTTCTTCTTCTTCGTTAATATGATAGTTAATGCCTCGTTGTAATGTTGAACGTAACATTGCATCTACAACTTGTGAGCTATCTTCGTTATCAATGATATCGTTTCTTTCTTTATAAATAATCTCACGTTGTTTACGTAACACTTCATCATATTCTAGGATACGTTTACGTGCATCAAAGTTATTACCTTCAACACGTTTTTGTGCGGATTCTACAGCTCTTGAAACCATTTTAGATTCAATAGGTGTAGAATCATCCATACCTAGTCGGTTCATCATTTTTTGTAAACGTTCTGAACCAAAACGTACCATTAGTTCATCTTGTAGTGAAAGATAGAATCGGCTATCACCATTATCACCTTGACGACCAGAACGACCACGTAATTGGTCATCAATACGTCGTGATTCATGACGTTCTGTACCTATAACCGCTAAACCACCGATTTCTTCAACGCCGTCACCTAGTTTAATATCTGTACCACGACCTGCCATGTTTGTGGCAATCGTTACAGCGCCTTTTTGACCTGCTCCTGCTACGATTTCTGCTTCACGTTCATGGTTTTTAGCGTTTAAAACGTCGTGTCGAACGCCTCGTTTTTTCAATAAGTTTGAAATATATTCTGACGTTTCAACAGCTACAGTACCTAATAGAACTGGTTGACCTTTTTTGTGTTTTTCAACTACATCTTCTACAACTGCATCAAATTTACCTTTTTGACTAATATAAATTAAGTCTGATTTATCAACACGTTGAACTGGTTTATTAGTAGGAATTTGAGTTACTGTCATATTATATATATTTCTGAACTCTTCTTCTTCTGTTTTAGCTGTACCAGTCATACCAGCTAATTTATTGTACATTCTGAAATAGTTTTGGAATGTGATAGATGCCATTGTCTTAGATTCATTTTGAATTTGAACGCCTTCTTTAGCTTCTATCGCTTGGTGTAAACCTTCAGAGAAACGTCTACCAGGCATTGTACGACCTGTGAATTGGTCTACGATAAGTACTTCTCCATCAACAACCATATAGTCAACGTCACGTTGTAACGTAACATGAGCTCTTAATGCTGTTGTAATGTGACTAATAATATCTACGTTTTGTACATCATATAGATTATCAATTTTGAACATACGTTCAGCTTTGTCGGCACCCTGTTCTGTTAAGTTTACAGATTTAGTTTTTTCATCATATTTATAATCTTCATCCGCTTTAAGCATTTTGGCGAATACATTTGCTTGAGTATATAAAGATGTTGATTTTTCAGCTTCCCCAGAAATAATTAATGGTGTTCTTGCTTCATCAATTAAAATAGAATCGACCTCATCGATGATAGCAAAATGAAGTGGTCGCATTACACGTTCTTCAGCATAATTTACCATGTTATCTCTTAAATAATCAAAGCCTAATTCATTATTAGTACTATATGTGATGTCTTGAGCGTATGCTTCACGTTTTTCTGTCGTTGTTTTACTGTTTAAGTTTAAACCAACTGTTAAACCTAGGAACTCATACAATTCAGCCATTTCTTGACTTTGGAAACTAGATAAGTATTCATTGACAGTGATAACATGCACACCACGACCTGCTAATGCATTTAAATATGTAGGCATTGTTGCAGTTAATGTTTTACCTTCCCCAGTTCTCATTTCGGCAATATCACCATTATGAATCGCAATACCACCCATTACCTGAACTTTGTAAGGAATCATATTAAATACACGTTTTGAACCTTCTCTTACAAGCGCATATGCTTCAGGTAATATTTTATCTAAATAATCATTTTGTTTTTTTACATCTTCAATTTTAGAAAGTTCTTCTTGAAATTCTTTCGTTTTATTACGTATCTCTTCATCAGTTAAAATAGCTGTATCTTCTTCTAATGCGAGTACTTTGTCAGCTAATTTACCTAGTTTTTTCGTTTCTTTTTTATTGCCGTCAACAATTTTTGATAAAAATCCCATTCTGTTCGCTCCTTTAGCTAAAAAACTGTTTGGCTTTCAACAATTTATCTTACCATTTATACATTTAGAATTATACTTAAATACTCATTCGGATATCTAATTATCCTTTATCAATGACGTAAATATTTTTTGTCTTTAAGGCTTACATACTTTACGCTATTTTCTTCATAAATTCAAACATCTAAATTTTAGTTAGCATGATGCTATGTTTATGTTGAATCTAATGAATTGTCAACAAGTTAATTCTAACATGTTACTATGTATTATTTCTCGTCTCAAATAAATAAACTTCGCATAAATTACGAAATTTATTATACGGTATATGAAATTCGTTATTTTCAATAATGGTTAACGTTGTATGATATGCGAGACTATATATAAATAAGCTTTATTTACCCTCTATTAAACCATAAATTTTCATTCATTAATCTATCAAGTAGCTTTAAATATAAAAAGGAAGTGAGAAGGAATTCCTATATGAATCCCTAATCTCACTCCCCCATATCTATCTGTCCATTTAATTATAAAAACAAATTTGCTTATTTCAATTAAGATAAGCTTTATCTAAGTTTTATTGTTCAGATGTTTCGATTAAACCGTATTTTCCATCTTTTCTACGATATACAATACTAGTGCCATCTGTTTCACGATCAGTAAAGATATAGAAATCATGACCTAGTAAGTTCATTTGTAAAACTGCTTCTTCAGAATCCATTGGTTTTAAACTAAATTGTTTAGAACGGATGATTTCAATATCATTGTCTGTACTTTCTTCTGCGCCACTAATTTCTTCAGGTGGTGCTTCTTGAACTTCAGCAACAAATACTTCTTGATCACCACGATCACGGTGCTTACGATTTACACGAGTTTTATATTTTCTAACTTGACGTTCAAGTTTATTCGTAATTAAATCAACACCTGCATATAAATCATCGTGTCTTTCTTCAGCTCTTAAAGTAACATCTTTAAGAGGGATTGTTACTTCAACTTTAGTAGTTGAATTTGAATAAGTTTTAACTTTAACGTGTGCAACTGCATTTGGCACATTATTAAAGTAACGCTCTAACTTACCAATTTTTTCCTCAATATAGTTGCGAATTGCATCTGTGATAGTGAGGTTATCTCCATGAATTTCAAATCTAATCATAGTCAATCTCTCCTTTAACCTCTTATATTGGTAATGCTTAATTATATTTTACCACGTCGCACTTATCTTGCAAACGCAAACACATTGAATTTTCTGACATTTAATTCAGATAATTTACACATTGCATGGTTAATAGTTAATCCTGTTGTATAAATATCATCTATGAGTAATATTGCTTTATTAGTTAAATCAACTTCTTCATTAACATAAAATGGATTACTTTCCTTTATGCGTAATCTTTTATTTAAGTTTGCTTGTTTAGGTCTTAATTTCATTGACAATATATTATCGTAAGTCACATTTTTAGCTTTTAATACTTCTACAACTGGATTAAAAGTTCTCATTATATTACGTTCATGGGGAGATGGTATAGGAATGATATAATCATAATCCACTTTTGGTACGTTAATCATTTCAGCAATGACCTTACTTAAATATTGATCTTTCAAGAATTTATATTGATGTATCATATCTTTCATAATTCCTTCGTATTTATAATCACATATTAATTGGTAATCAATATTAAAATGTTGTTTTAAAAATAAGCAATCCTCACAATTTTGTTCATCTTTATCTAAAGCTTTTAAACAGCGGGTACACCTTTTAAATTCGTCTTTTAAACTTATTCTCTGCCACAATTCAGAACACTTTTCACATATAACACTTGGAGGTTTATAAAAATTAATAATCGTTATAGCTTCGTTGATTGGATTTAAACATTGTAAACATCGTTGCATTTATATATCTAGCCAGCCTTTCCTAATAGCTAATTTATTCATGTCTTTAATATCCTTCTTTGCTAAAATCATTGCCATTGTTACACCATTATGCAAATAAATTACTTTTCCTGTTGGCGCTTGTTTCTTTCTTCCTACACGACCTGCTATCTGAATCAATGCCTCCTTTGAAAATTGATCCGCTTCTGTAACGACTACATCTAATTTTTCCATGGTGAACCCTCTTTCGAGAATGGTTGTTGTGAAAACTATTGGATGCTTACCTTCTCTTAGGGAATTAACCTTTTCAAACCGCTCATCATCTTCGCTATGAATATAGATTAAATTTGGAATATGTGATTGATAGTGCTCATAGGCTTCAATCATGCTATTAATATGATTGAAAAATACTAATGTATAACGTTGGCATTGTATTTGTTCTATCAGAATATTTAATAACTTAAATTGAATTTTTCGAGAGTTGAATTTTAAATATTGGAAAATTGGAACTGGTAAAGGTTGTCTATGAAATCTTGCAGGCAGTTTAATTACATTGTCTTTTTCTATGGAAGATAATAGTTTTCTCGGTGGTGTTGCTGTCATGAAAATTTGACATGCTGAATGTTTAGAGGCTGAATGAATCACACTAATTAGATCATCGTCCATAGAAAGCGGAAAAGCATCTACTTCATCAATAATAATGATGTCAAAATGATTTTTAAATCTATATAATTGATGCACGGTTGAAATGATAAAATGTCCATCAAATTGTTGTGGTGAATTTTGGTGTAACACATCTATGTTTTCTTGAGAAAAAGCATCTTTAATACGTTGACTTATTTCTACAACTACATCAACTCGTGGTGATATAATGGCTATGTTATCACCTTTATTTCTAGCTACTTTTATACCTTCGAAAATCATTTCTGTCTTTCCTGCTCCGGTTACTGCATAAAGCAGTATCTTTCTTTTCTCTTTTATAGCATCTACAATTTGTTTTGAAGCATAGTTTTGTTGTTCAGAAAGATTGAAGTCTAATTGATAATTACATTCTGAAACTTTTTGTTTACTCTGCAATATTCTATAATCAGTCTGACTATCCATACGACCTAATTGAATACATTTTCTACAATAAACAATTTCCTTCTCATTATAATCAGAATAGTAACTATGAAAATATATTTGTTTATTCGTTTCACATTGAACACAATGCCATCGATTATTTTTCAATATGACGCCTTTACTTATATTTGCGATCTGTTCATTAGTTAATGTCACATCTGGTTGAATGATTTTTCCATATTGTAATATTTTATTTTCCTCCAAAATAAAAAGACATACTAGATTGTTGATGTACAATCCAATATGTCCTCTATAAATATTAATCAAGTCTTACTTTACGGGCAGTGTAACCTAAACCTAATCCACCTGAACCTAAATGGGCAGCGATTACCGGTCCGAATTCTGAATAAGCAACTTGACTATGTGATGGTGCATTTTCTTTAACAGAGTCTAGTAATGCTTTACCATCTTCAGTCTTATCACCATTAATCACAAATATCGTTACTTCATCAAAGTCCTTAACTTGGTTTAACACTTTTTCTTCTAATGCTTTAAGTGCTCTTTTTTTCGTACGTACCTTCTCTTCAGGGACTATCTTACCGTCATCAAATTTAAGTACTGGTTTCATTTTTAACAATGTACCTACCCAAGCTTGTGCACCTGTGATTCGTCCGCTTTTTTGTAGATTTTTTAAATCATCTACTATTAAATAAGCGCCTGTATGTTCTCTCATATCTGTTAATTCTGCTATGATATCATTTGGCTTATAACCTTGTTCCACCATTTCAATTGCACGTAATACGTAACAACCTTCCATCATAGCCGCAAGCTTACTATCAAATGCATATACATTAATGCCTTCTACTATTTCACCAGCTTGCTTACCAGATTGATAGCTCCCACTAATTCCACTAGATAAGAATACAACTATTACATCTGTATAGCCTTTATCTCTTAAGTTTTCATATCGTTGAATCCATTCACCTACAGCAGGTTGACTTGTAGTAGGTATTGTCGCAGACGTTGCCATTTTTTCATAAAAACGATCAATATCTACATCTGTACTTTCTGTATAGCTTACACCATCATCAAACGTCACACTTAATGGTGCAACTGGAATATCATATTTATCGATTAAATTTTGAGATAGATAGCTAGTAGAATCAGTCATTACAGCAATCTTCATAGTAGTCCTCCTCAATTATACTCATAGTAATAATACAATATTTTATCAAAAAAAGAAATTGCCATTTAAACATTTTATTTTAAGTATTTACAGAGTGTATAATACTAATATGAAAATTATAGATTTGGAAGTGAAACGATGTCAAAACCAATCATCACTGTAAAAAAAGAACATACATTTGAAAATGTTATTAATAAATCACGTTTTATTGCTCATATTAAACCGGTGACTTCTGAAGAAGAAGCTAAATCATTTATCAATGAAGTTAAAACTCAACATAAAGATGCAACGCATAATTGTTCAGCCTATACAGTAGGTCCTGAAATGAATATTCAAAAAGCAAACGACGACGGTGAACCAAGTGGCACAGCAGGTGTACCGATGTTAGAAATATTAAAAAAACTAGATATTCATGATGCTTGTGTTGTTGTCACTCGTTACTTTGGTGGAATTAAACTCGGTGGTGGCGGACTTATTAGAGCATATAGTGGTGCTGTCCGAGATGTGATTTACGACATTGGCCGTGTAGAATTGAGATCAGCTATACCAGTGACAGTCACTTTAAGTTACGATCAAACTGGCAAATTTGAATACGAATTAGAATCAACTACTTTTATGCTTAGAAATCAAAGCTATACTGACAAAGTAAGTTATGAAATAGATGTAGTTCAAACAGAGTACGATAAGTTTATCGAGTTCTTAAATAAAACAACCGCTGGGAATTATGAAATCCAAACTGAAGATAGCAAAATGCTACCTTTCGATATCTCTACAGACTAAAAAAAGCTATCAAAAAAACGACATGCATTTATTAATAGTAAATGCTCATATGTCATTTTTTGATAGCTTTATCTCGTTTAGTGATCATGTTTTTCTTCGTATTGATGTTGCGGACGATTATCTCTTTTAGTAATGAGTTTTAATATTGGTTTATAATTATCATCAATTAAACCAGTAAATTCAACAATAAGTTCAATAGTTAATAGAATTAAAATAAACATCATTAAAGCACCGAGTGGTTGTGATAGATAAAGTATAATACTTGATAAACTAAATAATATCGCAATTGAATAAATTAATAGTACAGTTTGGCGATGAGTATAACCAAGTTCTAATAATTTATGATGCAAATGGGATTTATCTGCTTGCATAATATGTTGACCTTTTTTCATTCGGCGTATCATAGCAAAAATTGTGTCTATAAACGGTACCGCTAAAATAACGATTGGGAAAAATAAAGCTATAAATGTAATATTTTTAAAACCTAACAATGATACAAATCCAATTATAAATCCTATCATCAGTGCCCCACTGTCACCTAAAAATATTTTAGCTGGGTGAGAATTATAGAATAAGAAACCTAATAATGATCCGATTAATACACAACAAATCATTATAATAAAAACATTCGCCTGTAAAATTGCAATAAATGCTATTGTCATCAAAGCAATCGCTGACACGCCAGATGCTAATCCGTCTAAACCATCGATTAAATTAATCGCATTAGTTATAGCTACAATCCAAATCACTGTTATAGGAATACTTAAAATACCGAAATGAATCGTTGGTCCCATTGGTAGTGAAATAAAATCGACTGTGACTCCATAAAACGCAACAACTAAAGCTGCTATGATTTGGCCAGCTAATTTTAAGTATGGTTTTAAATCATAAATATCATCAATTAATCCAACAACGTACATTAAAATAGCGCCAATGACTAATGGTTTTACTTCTCTTTCAATTGGATGTCCGAGCCACATTCCAACTAAAAATGAAAATAAAATAACCGTACCACCCATTACTGAAATTGGCTTTGTATGTACTTTACGAAAGTTGGGTTTATCTACTAAATTTAATTTCTTAGATATCGCAATAATAATGGGGGTTATTATTAAACTGACTATCATAGTAAATGCAATAAGTAATAATGTATACATCAGTTCACCTTCATCAAATTTAAGTTAGTTTCTATCATTAAAGAAAAATATTAAGAAATCCAACCATTTTACTTCCTTTATTTATTATAAATTAAAATATCCTTCGTATTTCTACATTTTCATTAAACGTTACCTTTTATACTTAAAAACGCTTATTTCTAATTATATATTATACACGTATTGTTGGAATCAGTATTCCATATAAACAATTCCCTTGTAAAAATAGTTATTAGACTTACAAAACATCCCATATAATAACAATATTAATACTATGTATTATCTACAATGAAACAAAAAATCTCTTACGACGAAACTCATTTTTTTCATCATATCACTTAAATTTATATTTTAACATTAATCTCTATTATGTATAGGAAAATTTTAGTCTGACTAATGACAAATTGTAAGTTTTCACTTACAATAACTATTGGTCAATAAAGGAGTCGGTAAAACTATGTTTGAAGCAATTATATATAATATTTCAGTCATGGTTGCAGGTATTTATTTATTTCATAGACTGCAATACTCTGAAAATAAAAGAATGGTCTTTTCAAAAGAATATGTCACTGTTTTAATGACGCTTGTAGCACTATTATTAGCTGCTTATCCTATACCATTCCGTTTAGAATACTTAGTACATTTAACATTTGTTCCTTTATTATTTTTAGGGCGTTATACCAATATGATTTATACACTTACTTCTGCTATTATTGTAGCACTAGTAGATGTACTTATTTTCGATAATTCAATTATCTATGGTATTACTCTAATTGTTATTGCTGGTGTCGTTAGTGCTGTAGGTCCATTTTTGAAACAAAACGACATCGTATCTTTACTTATTTTAAATACGATTAGTATTATCATCTTATTTATTTTAGCTTTATTTAGTCCGATATATGATTTGATTGAGATTGCTATCTTAATTCCTATTTCATTTATCATTACAATTGCCTCTGCAATTACTTTCGTAGACATATGGCATTTCTTCTCATTAGTTAATCGTTATGAAAACGAAGATAAATATGATTATTTAACTGGACTTGGAAATGTTAAAGAATTTGATAGACATTTAAATCAATTATCAAAATATACTGAAGAACATAAAGAAAGTTTAGGTTTATTACTTATTGATATTGATGGTTTTAAAGATGTTAATGATACATATACTCACCAAGCAGGTGACGCTGTATTAAAACAAATGTCTCAATTACTAAAAAATTATGTTCCCAAACAATTTTCAATTTTTAGAAATGGTGGAGAAGAATTTTCAGTTGTCATTAATGATTACACATTAGATCAAAGTGTAAAACTCGCTGAAAACATTAGACAAGGTGTAGAAAAATCGTCATTCCATTTACCTAATAAGGAAGTCATCAAACTTTCAGTCTCTATCGGTGTAGGATATTTAACGAGAGATGATCGTAAATCTCAAAGACGCGTATTTAAAGATGCAGATGACATGGTCCATGTCGCGAAAAGCGAAGGTAGAAATAAGGTAATGTTTAATCCAATTATCAAATTATAATGACCTATTTTTAAACGGTAGTCATAACCTAGGAAATAAATTCCAACATTAGAAGCAAAAAGAAGACAACTAAATTAAGTCTTCTTTTTGCTTTTATTTTTATTCTCCCCTTCTACTTTCTTCATTACATAATCTTTTCAATCTGCCTTCCTCTATTGAAAGTTGTTAGCGCAAGTTGTACACTTCAATTATTCATATCAATAAATTAACTAGGAGGTGGTTGTTCATGTCTGACTCAATCACTATCATTGATGAAAATAAAGTGATTGATGTTGTATTGATTGCTGGAAGAATATTACTTGAAGCGGGTGCTGAAACATACCGAGTTGAAGATACAATGAATAGAATTGCACATAGCTATGGCTTATATGATACATATAGTTTTGTAACTTCTACCGCTATCATTTTTTCATTAAATGATCGAACAAGTACAAGACTGATACGAATCAGAGAGAGAACGACAGATTTGGAAAAAATAGCTTTAACAAATAGCTTATCTCGTAAAATTTCTAACAATCAACTTACAATAGATGAAGCTAAGTCTGAATTAATCCACCTTAGAAGTGCTTCGTTGCAATATTCTTTTTTAATTAATTTATTTGCAGCAGCCATTGCATGCGGATTTTTCTTATTTATGTTTGGTGGTGTCGCATCAGATTGTTGGATAGCTGCGATAGCTGGAGGCGCTGCATTTTTAACCTTTAGTCTAGTTCAACGTTATATCCAAATTAAATTTTTCTCAGAATTTGTTGCTGCTTCAGTCGTTATATCAATAGCAGTTGCAAGTTCTAAAATTGGCTTAGCGACCAATCAAAATATTATTACTATTGCTAGTGTAATGCCTCTTGTGCCTGGTATTCTAATTACCAACGCAATTCGAGATTTGCTTGCAGGAGAACTATTAGCAGGTATGTCTAGAGGTGTTGAAGCAGCATTAACTGCATTTGCTATTGGTGCCGGTGTTGCAATTGTATTACTAATTTTTTAAGAGAGGCTGTTCATATTGTTATTTTATTTATTTCACTTTACAATCAGTTTCATTTCCACAGTCCTATTCTCCATCATTTTTAATGCGCCTCGTCGACTATTGTTAGCTTGTGGGTTTGTCGGTGCGGTAGCGTGGACTATTTATCAATTCACTGTAGACATGCAATTTGGTAAAGTAGGTGCTTCCTTTTTAGGTAGCTTAATATTAGGATTATTAAGCCATACGATGAGTAGACGTTACAAAAGACCTGTTATCATTTTCATTGTTCCTGGAATTATCCCACTTGTACCTGGTGGCGCAGCTTATGAAGCTACACGTTATTTAGTTTCAAATAATTATACAAATGCAGTAAATACTTTTTTAGAAGTTACACTAATATCTGGTGCGATTTCATTTGGTATTCTTGTTGCAGAAATTATCTATTATATCTACACACGTATCAAACAGTATTATGGTAAGATTAAAGGTAAATCTTATAAGAAATCTTATAATATGAATAACAGAGTTTAAGGGGATGTCTAACATGAAAGAACAAATAATTGATAGATTAACAAGATATGTAAAAATTGATACACAATCAGATCCAAATTCTAATGTTACGCCTTCTACAACTAAACAATGGGATTTACTAAATCTATTGGAGAAAGAATTAAAAGATTTGGGCCTTGAAACAGATATGGATGATCATGGTTATCTGTTTGCTACATTAGAAAGCAACATAGATGCGGACGTACCAACTGTTGGATTTTTAGCACATGTTGATACATCACCTGACTTTAATGCGACTGGTGTTAATCCGCAAATCATTGAAAAATATGATGGAAAACCAATTCAACTAGGACAAACAAACCGAATTTTAGATACTAAAGTCTTCCCTGAACTTAAACATGTCATCGGTGATACGCTAATGATTACTGATGGTACATCATTATTAGGTGCTGACGATAAAGCCGGTGTAGTTGAAATTATGGAAGGTCTAATATACCTTATTGAACATCCCGAAATTAAACATGGTAAAATCCGTGTTGGCTTTACTCCAGATGAAGAAATTGGTCGCGGTCCTCATCAATTTGATGTTGAACGTTTTAATGCTGATTTCGCATATACAATGGATGGTAGTCAACTTGGTGAGCTACAATACGAGAGCTTTAATGCTGCAGCAGCTACTATTACTTGTCATGGTGTGAACGTACATCCTGGTTCTGCCAAAAATGCTATGATTAATGCCATTTCACTTGGACAACAATTTAATAGTTTGTTACCTCCAAATGAAGTTCCTGAACGTACTGAAGGTTATCAAGGTTTCTATCATTTAATGAACTTTGAAGGTAACGTTGAAAAAGCAACATTACAATATATTATTCGAGATCATGATAAAAAGAAATTCGATTTACGTAAAAAACGACTTATGGAAATTCGTGACGATATTAACTCACATTTCGAAAATTATCCTGTTAAAGTCGATGTTGAAGATCAATACTATAATATGGCTGAAAAAATAAAACCACATCAACATATTATTGATATTCCAACTAAAGTATTCAATCAATTAGATATTAAACCAAATACCGATCCAATTCGCGGTGGTACAGATGGTTCACAACTTTCATTTATGGGCTTACCAACACCAAATATTTTTACAGGTTGTGGCAATTTCCATGGTCCTTATGAATATGCTTCTATTAATGTAATGGAAAAAGCTATCCACGTTATGGTAGGTATAGCTGAAGAAGTAGCCAATTCAAATAAATAAATACAATAATAAACACGCCTTGATTGTCTTATACAAAATGACAACCAAGGCGTGTTATTTAGTTTATTTTATTGATTAACATCAAATTGTGTTTTTAATAGTTTTAATGCTTGAAAAGTATAATGTCTAATTTGAATACCCATTTTAAAATCAGTGTAAGTTTCAGGCATGTCGATAAATGTATTAAACATTGCCGTAACACCTTTACCTTCGAATAAATCAAATTTATCGTCAGTAGCACAAATAGCAATTGATGTTTTATTATGCTTTTCGGTTAAATCTGCAATACGTAATGTCGTAGTTTCCAACAATTGGTCTCGTTCATTTAACCCTTCACCGAAAATAATTAAATCTGCTTGTTGTACCAAATCTTCTAAATGTGTAATTTGATCTACAAGCTCATGACTAGTTAAAATTTCTGCTTGATATAATCCTTTTAATACTGCAGCAATACCGCCACCAGCACCACCACGCTCGATAGGTCCAATCGTCACTTTTAACTCACTTTTAAATAATTCACTAAAATACCATACTAAATTATCTATTTCTGCTGCTTCATTTTGAGTCATCCCTAGCGTAGAATACATTTGCATAATTTCACTTTGCTTACCATATAATCTACTAGAAAAATCTGACATCACTTGAATATTAGCTTCAGCTAATTTCGGATGAATTTCTGAAAAATCTAAGCGTCTAATATATTTAATGACATGGGCACCTTTTGTCACATCAACAATATTTGCTTCATCATCATAGAATTTAGCACCTAAGGCTTGTAACATCCCTGCTCCACCATCGAAACTGCCAATTCCACCTAATGAAATAATAATATGTTTAGCATCGTTGTCTAGTGCTGCGTTTAATATTTCTCCTAAACCATAACTAGTTCTTTGTTGAATTGGTTTTTGACCTTTTAAAAATAAATTACCTTCTATAATTGTCATTCCACTATCAGTTTGACCATATATTGCCTCTACTTCATTCATATCTGCATCGTGAGCGGCAACTCGATATTTACTACCAGACTGCCATAAAAATACAGAATCCATTAATTCATGGCGGCCATTAAATAATGGCACTTGCACAATATCTGCCTTTTCAATTTGACTAGCAACCGCTTCTTCTACATATCTATTTGCTTGATAACTAGAAATAATACCATTAAATTCATCCATGGCTACTAAAACTTTCATCGCCTTAACCACCTTGTTTTATATATAGTGTTACTTATTAAAATCATTTATATGATGTTTTAAATATAATTTATAGATTCATCGTATAATTAATATTTTACACTAACATATTATACATATGAATGCTGCGTATTTCACAATAAAAGCTATTACAAATTATATTAAAACAATTACATTTTGAATATTGATTTATTATATCCTATTCACTAGCAAACCATAAATGATAAACCATATTTCGTTTTAATAACTAAAAAAGCCATTTCACTACTACATCATAGTAATAAAATGACTTTTATCTTTTAAATGAACACAAAATTAGTTAAAATTTACGTTCATCACTCAATTATTTGTTCACTTATCTGAAAAAATTATTCTTCTGCTTGAGCTAATGATGAAACATTGATATCACTATGTGAAGCATTCCATTTCATTTCACCATTGACGAAGTAAAATGCTTGTGGTGATTCATGTTTTACATTTGTTTTTTCAGCAATATAGTCCGATAACTTACGCTCCTGCTGTACTATTAAATAGTAACCATCCATATCGCGTTCATATAAAAATTTATTAAACTGATCATACGCATTTGCAGAAATTGGACAAGTTTCGCTATGTTTTAAAACAAATAAATATTTATTTTCATTTAGCACTTGTTCAAACTGGTCAATTGAACTCAGCTTTATAGCCATTCTATTCACCTCTAAAAGTATTTATCACATTTTCTGAGCATATGCGTGATATTCATATCCCGAAAATAATATCAGTGGGTACAATTATACACATTTTACTTAGCAATGTTAACCATGGTTATTTAATTTATTTAATTCTAATCAAAATTAATTGTTTTTTTGTTTTACCTTTTTTAATTTCGAATTAAATTCCTTATCTTTCTTATCTATATCTTTACCCTCTTTTGGCAACTTATCGACATCTATTTTAGATATTTTTTCACCAACTTCTATAGTATCAATACGAGTATCATAATAATTCTCTAAACTATAGTACATTTCAATCGCGTTCTTACGGGCATTATCGACATTTGTATCAGAAATATTAGTTTGATTTATATCTTTAATTTGTTTCTCAATTAAAGGAAAAATATGATTTTCAATTGCTTTTTTGGCTGTTTTTGCATCACTTGTAGACGTATCTAAATATTTTTTGGCAGTTTGTTTTAAATCTTTATTATTACTTTCTAATTTTGATGTTAATTGATTTGCATCTTCTTTATTAGAAGCATTATTTATTTTCTTTTCAACTTGAGAGCGGTTCTTCTCAAATAATTTAGTATAATCTAAAATATCTTCATTATCTTTGATTGAATCGTTACACAAGTCTACAAAATCTTTCAAATCATATATTGAACTTTTTTTATCTTTAACAGTTTTAAGATACTCAGATTTTAACTCTTTAACCTCTTTTGTTTCAGCAGGCAATTGTTTTGCAGATTTTTCGTATTCTTTGAATGCGGGTATTAATTGTTGATCAATATCATCTTGAAGTTTAATAAACTCTTTTCTGTTTTTATCAGTAGTGTCTGTTTTACTTAAGTGATCTAATTCTTTAAGATTTATTTTTTTCATAACTTTTTTTAATTTATCTTGTTTATGATTCACTTCATCTAATTTGCTTTCAAAATGATTTAAATCTGAATTAGTTTTATTACTACATGCTGTTAACGAGATAATAATGAGGAAAATCACTGGGATAAGTATTATTTTTTTCATATTTGCACCCCTTACCATAGAACATTATACAGAAACGTATTTATTAAGAAAATAAATTATGTTATAGTATCTCAGACTTTATAGCTTACCAATTTATAACAAAGGAGTAAAACCATGTACGGGCATGTTCAACCTCTCATTAAATATCAAACAGATGACCATTACAACCATTTATATCAAGAAACAAGCGCTCTATTGTATAATTTACTAGATTCACCAATTAAATATACACAGCATATTGGTGGAACGAAGCATTTTAATTATGAGACTGAACCCATACTTGATTTGCTTATCGGTGTAGATAATTTACATGATATTACATCATTAGATGAAAAGCGTCTCAATTATGCTGGATTTTATCGATTACATCACGCTTATAAAAAGAAAGTAATGATGGCAAAGTTTAATAATCTTAGAGAATTAAAGCAAGAAATTCGTTTACACATCGTTCAATTAAACACTCAATTATTTGAACAATATCAAACTGTCGATCACATATTAAATAATAATATAGATATCGCAAATGAATTCGCTCAAAAAAAGAAACAATTATTAAACAATGTTGAATCAATAAGAACGTATGAAAACCAAAAGCAATCTATATTTGAAAATATATACAAACAATATGGTCCCTTAAAATAATGAGAAACATATAATCTACAATCATTATATAAATTTATATTTACGATATTAAAAATCTCATTATAAATGTTCAACATATCATAATTATATAGCATATAAATCAAAATAAAATAATAATGTATTATGCACATCTTAGTCGATTTACTTTGCGTATAATATCTTCTTATTTCGCAAATAGCAAATAAAATTGATATAATAATAATATTAGTATTGAATAAAGAAAGGACGTACGGATAGTGAATAAAAACGACATATTAAAAGGTTTGCAAGAAATTATTCCAAACGACATTATTGAAGTAGATGAACCTTTAAAAAAATACACTTACACTGAAACTGGCGGTAAAGCTGATTTTTATCTTTCACCTACTAAAAATGAGGAAGTACAAGCGATTGTTAAATATGCAAACCAAAATAATATTCCAGTCACTTATTTAGGAAATGGTTCGAATATTATTATCCGAGAAGGCGGCATTAGAGGTATTGTATTGAGCCTATTATCATTAAAGCATATTGATGTATCAGATGATGCAATTATCGCAGGTAGCGGTGCAGCCATTATTGATGTTTCACGTGTAGCAAGAGACTACGCACTAACTGGTTTAGAATTTGCATGCGGCATACCAGGATCAATTGGCGGTGCAGTATTTATGAATGCTGGCGCTTATGGTGGCGAAGTGAAAGATTGTATTGACTATGCACTATGTGTTAATGAAAATGGTGATTTACTTAAATTAACAACTCAAGAATTAGAACTAGACTACAGAAATAGTATCGTACAGAAAAAACATCTCGTAGTTTTAGAAGCTGCATTTACATTAGAACCTGGTAACTTAAAAGAAATTCAAGCCAAAATGGACGACTTAACTGAACGCCGTGAAACTAAACAACCACTCGAATATCCATCATGTGGAAGTGTCTTCCAAAGACCACCAGGCCATTTTGCTGGTAAATTAATTCAAGATTCTAATCTACAAGGTCATCGTATTGGTGGTGTTGAAGTTTCAACTAAACATGCTGGTTTTATGGTTAATGTAGATAAAGGTACGGCGACAGATTATGAAGATTTAATCCATCATGTTCAAAAAACAGTTAAAGATAAATTTGATGTTGAATTAAATACAGAGGTACGTATTATAGGAGAACATCCGGACGCAGATTAATTGGTTATAGGAGGTTTGTTTCTTTGCCGAAAGTTTACGGTTCAATTGTTGATAATGAAACAAGATGCATACATTATCAGTCATTTTTGGATATTATAGCAATTAAATTCAAATGCTGTAATAAATATTATCCTTGTTATCAATGTCACAACGACCATGAGACACATCCTATCAAACGCTGGAGTGAAGATGAATTTAACGAGTATGCCATTATGTGTGGTGTCTGTAAAAATGAAATGACAATCAACGAATACATGATGGTTGAATCTTGTCCGAAATGTCAATCTCACTTTAATCATAGATGTAAATTCCATTACCATCTTTATTTCGAAGTTTAATAATTTAAAATGATAAAAGCGCTAATGGCTCTCACAATGAGGCTATTAGCGCTTATTATTTATTATTTTACAACTTCTTCTAATTCATCAATTTGTTTCATAGTAGTAGTTGTTGAACCAGAAGCAAAATACCATAATTTAGGATCAAGTTCATAAATTTTATGATCTTTAACGGCTTTTACGTTTTTCAATACATCATTATTTAATGTTTTCTTAGCAGTCGCATTATTAGAAACAACTTGTCCTCTATCCATTGCTAAAATCACATCTGGATTTTCTTTATTAATATATTCGTTATTAACATTTTGACCATGTGGTCCTTTAGTTACATGTTTATCGACTGGTTTAAATCCAAGTGTATCAAATACTAAACCACCAAAACGAGATCCTGGACCAAATGTAGATAATTCACCTTCATTGACTAATAAATACATTACTTTTTTATCAAATTTAGATGTTTTATCTTTCATTGCATCAACTTTTTTATCTAGTTTCTTAGTTAATGATTTCGCTTTATCTTCTTTATCGTAAATTTTACCTAATTTTTCTGTATTTTCTTTCATAGATTTTAGATAATGTTTATCATCTGTACCCATGTAAACAATTTTAGCTTTAGGTGCTGCTTTTTTAAATTCATCTAAATTTTTCTGATTAGCTGTTCTACCTGAAATAAAAATCACTTCTGGTTTTGCTTCAGCAACTTTATCGAAATTAACTTGTTTTAGGTTACCAGTATTTAAATATTTATCAGATTTAAAATCATCTAAGAAATCTGGTAATGATTTACCGCCTTCACCTTTAGGTAAAGCTTTTACTTTGCTTGAAAGACCCATTTCTTTTAAATCGTTTAAAGCACCGTAATCTAATACGACAGCATTTTTAGGATTTTTAGGTACTTCCACTGTTTCTTTTACCTTTTTAGCATCGCTACCGTCTTTTTCTTTTCCTTGTGCTTCATAATTATTTTCGATTTTAACAGTGTCTTTTGAACCACTTTTTTCAGATTTAGAACCTGAATCATCGTTGTTAGAGTTGTTACCACACGCTGCTAAAACTAATACTAAAGATAATAATAAGACTAAAATAGATTTTTTCATTATGTAATAACTCCTTTTTAATTTTATCGGTTGGCTGAAAGGAACATGTTTGAATAGATTGATTTATCCATATACTATAAGCATCACTCCTTTAAAGGTCTAATAAAACTAGTGTTAATTCAATATCAATTCATCATAATATAGACAAATACGTTGACCATTTACATTTTCAACTTTGACATCCATTTCATATAATTCTCTTAATACATTGCTTTGAATAACAGTTTGATTACTACCAGAACGAACAAGTTCACTATTTTTTAAAGCAATAATATTATCTGAATAACAGGATGCAAAATTAATATCATGTAATACAATAACGATTGTTTTATTTAATGTTTTTGCTAATGTACGCAAAGTTTGCATAATTTGTACTGAATGTTTCATATCTAGATTATTTAGTGGTTCATCTAATAAAATGTATTCAGTATTTTGTGCGATCGTCATCGCTATATAAGCGCGTTGACGTTGTCCTCCTGACAGTGTTTTGATATTTCTATCCTTTATTTCATTTAACTGTAATAAATCTAAGGCATATTGTACTTGTTCTTTATCTTCTTGTTTTAAGTGTCCTTTGCAATAAGGAAATCTTCCAAAATTAACTAATTGTTCAACAGTAATATTCATTTCAGTATGATTAGTTTGTTTTAATATTGAAATTTTTTTAGCTAATTCATCTGTTTTGTAATCATCCATACACTTATCTTCAATTTTGACAGTGCCACTATCAATCTGAATCAACTTTGTGATTGTTGATAATAAAGTACTTTTTCCTGAACCGTTTGGACCAATAAGTGATGTGATTTTTCCTTTTTCAATATCAACATTAATATCTTTTAAAATTTTCTTCTTCTGAATGGATTTATTTAAACTTTGAATTTGGATCAATTGGCATTTCTCCCTCTAACTAATAAGTATATAAAGTAACTTCCACCTATAAGGTCAATAATTATACTTACTTCAGTAGTCGCTTCAAAAAGATGTTCAACAACCCATTGCGCTATAAATAAACTTATCCAACTAAAACATAATGTAGCAGGTAGTATATATTTATGCTCATAAGTCTTGATAAATTCATGTGCTAAATTGACAGTTAATAGTCCTAAAAATGTAATTGGACCTACTAAAGCTGTTGAAACAGATACTAAAATAGCAACAACAATGAGAAATAATCTTGTTACTTTTTCATAATTGACGCCTAAATTAATTGCTTGTTCTCTACCGAGCAATAAGACATCTAAATATGGAAGCGAGATAATAGTAATGACGATTAACACGGCTAATACGATAGCTGAAAATCCAACAAGTTTTGAATTAGAAGCGTCAAAGTTAGCAAACATTGTACTTTGAACAGCTAAAAATGATTCTGGATCCATAACTAATTGGATAAAACCTGTAATACTTCTAAAAAATGTTCCAAGTACGACGCCAACTAAAAGTATGAAATAAACAGAAAAATGGCCTATTTTAAATAAAACTTGGAATAAGAAAAGCGCAAATAATACCATTGCTAATAATGTAATGACAAAATTAATATAAACATTAGTAACTAATGTGGATTGAGTTCCTAATATAAACACAGGTAAAATTTTCACAAATAAGTATACGGAATCAAGACCAATGATTGATGGTGTCAGTAACCGATTTGTCGTAATAGCTTGGAAAATAACAACGGAAGTACCTATAGCACCGCCAACTAAAATAATTAATATGAATTTTCTTAAACGACTTTGGATTTGATAATCAAATATTTCAAAATCAATACCTAACAATAAATATAAAACACCTATAATTAGTGTGATTAAGGTTAGTAACAATACTTTCTTATTGTGTTTAGTTAGCATAATTACCCCTACCTTTCATCAATAAGATAAGGAATATAATAGTTCCAAACACACCTATAGTTAAACCGATGTTAATTTCGTATGGGTACACGATTAGTCGACCTATAATGTCTGAAAACAGCACAAAGACCGCACCTAACATCATTGTATGAGGTAAAGCATGTTTTAAATGGTCTCCTCTATAAATTGAAATGATATTAGGAACAATTAACCCTAGAAATGGTAATGTACCAACAGTGACAACAACAAGCGCAGTAATTGTTGCAGTTATAAATAAAGCGATGTTAATTATTTTTTCATAGTTAACTCCTAAGTTATGGCTGAAGTCTTTGCCCATACCCGCAATCGTAAAATGGTTCGCAAATATATATGTAATTATTAAAAACGGAATACTTAAATATAATACTTCGTAACGACCACTAGTAATAATGGCAAAATTACCATTCAACCAATTACCTATGCTTTGAACTGCATTTGTACGTAACGCAATAAATGTCGTAAAACTAGAAACTATGCCACCAAGCATAATACCTAACAACGGAATAAAGATAACATCTTTTACCTTAATAAGTTGAACTAATTTAACAAAGAAATAAGTTCCAACTACACTGCATATAACAGCAAAAATTAATTTGATAAGTATATGTCCTTTTGGAAAGAAAATTAAAGATAATAAAATACCTAATTTTGCCCATTCCATCGTACCTGCTGTCGTTGGACTTACAAATTTATTTTGCATCATTTGTTGCATAATTAAACCAGCGATACCCAATGTACTACCTGATATGAGAATACTAACTGTTCGAGGAATACGACTCGATAAAATAATATTTAATTGGTCGCTGTTAAGATGGAAAATATCAGTAATCGATATTTGGCTAACACCAACAAATAAAGAAAGAACCGTAAACGCAACGAGAAAGATGAGTAAAACATATCCCTTAAGTAAAAACTTCATAACACTTTCTCCTTGAATAGTAATTCTTATTATTTCTGACGATAATGATAATCGTTATCATTTAAAATGTTACAGAATTTATTGGTAATATTCAATAGGTTTTCGAAAAATATTGCTGTAAATTTGATTAATTTTAATATTTAAGTTAAAAACATAAAAAAAGTCTTAATTTTAATCTCATAGCGATTAAAATTAAGACTTTTTATTATTTATTTCTCGTCATCGAATATAAAATCTTCATCTCTTAAAGCTTCAACATTTAGAGCCAGTGTATAACCGTCACCTTTTACAGAGAAGAAATCATGATTTTTAGTTGTAGTGTCTAAGGCATTTTCAATAATAGGGTTGAATTCACGTTCTTCAAAATAAGGTTCAAAACCAAGATTTGATAATGCTTTATTACCATTATATTTAACGTAATTCAGTACATCTTCTGCTAATCCAATGTCATCATATAACAGATGTGTATATGATACTTCATTATCATATAACTCTTTTAATAATTTATACATTTCTTGATCAGCTCGTTGCTTTTCACTTTCAGATAGTTCATTTCTTAAGCTTTGTGCATCTAATCCAGTAAAGACACCATGAATAGATTCATCCAATAATATTTTACGAATAATTTCTCCAGATGTTGTCATCTTTCCTTGACCAGCTAGATATAGTGGATAGTAAAAACCTGAATAGAATAAAAATGTTTCTAAGAAAACACTTGATACTCTAGCAATGTACTGGTCGAAAATGGAAGCTTCTTTACCCCATAATTTATGATAGTTTTCGATGATTTTATCTGATTTATATTTTAAATGAGATTCTTCAATAACCCACGTATCTAATAAATAGTTTGTTTCACTAGAAGGTAATAATGTAGTGAAAATATGAGAATAACTTTTAGCATGAATTTGTTCCATCATTGCCATAAATGAATATACTGCTTTTTTTCTTAAATCAGTAGTATGAAGCATTATTAATGGCATACCATCGTCTGCTTGGTGTGTGTCTAAACCTGTTAAACCTGCTAACGCTTTTTTAAATGTATTCTTTTCAGCTTCAGATAACGTTTTCCAACTTGCGATATCCTTTGATACTTTAAATTCTGTTTCTACCCACATTTGAGATATATTTTGACGCCAAAACATATTAGTCATATCTTCTTGGGTATTCCAATTGACGGCCTTCATGAATAATAATCCTCCTATCCTTTAATTAAGGTGACAGATAACCACTAACTTTCAATTAAACTACCTAATCCCTTATTAAGGTTATGTATTAACAGAGGTCGGGACAAAAGCGCTTAGGATTTGAGCAGAACCGGACGATGAGCAAAATTGTTTCTCAAATTTTGTCGAATCGTGTGAGTTTGCCCAACTTGCATTACTTGTAGAATTTCTTTGTGAAATTCTCTGTGTTGGGTCCCTTCTGCCGAAAATCCTGCTTTTGGGACGCCGTTAATCAGTTTCCCAGAGCACAAAGACTTTATGTCTCAACCACTTTTCTTTATTCTTTTAGATACTCTAAATCATAAATTCAATTAGATTAAGCTTAATGTTCTATTATGTTTGTTTATGATTTTAGATAGCGCAACTTGTACATTCTTCTACACTTAATAATTTATTACGAGTATAGTATAGAGATTTCAAACCTTTATGATGCGCATATACATATAATCTAGAAAGTTCTCGAGTAGAAATTTCTGAATTAACATATAGTATTGTTGAAATACCTTGGTCAACATGAGTTTGAATAGTTGATACCAAATCAATTAATTTCATTTGATCAGTGTTAAATGCTGATTTGTAATACCACATTGTTTCTGGTGATAAAAATGGCATTGGATAAAACGTTTCTGCATTACCATAAGTACGTCTTTCAATTTGGTCAACAATAGGCATCACTGAACTTGTAGCATTTTGCACATATGAAATACTTTGAGTTGGTGCAATAGCTAATCGATATGCGTGATATAAACCATATTGTTCAACGTCTTTTTGTAGTGCTTTCCAATCTTCAGCAGTTGGGATATCTAATCCTTCGAATAATTCACGTACCTTTTCAAATTGTGGTTCAAATTCTTGAGATGTGTAGAATTCGAAATATTTTCCATTTGCATAGTCAGATTTATCAAAATCAAGATATTTTTCTCCACGTTCTTTAGCAATTTGCATAGAACGTTCAATAGAATAATAATTCATCATCATAAAGAAGATGTTAGCAAAATCTTTAGCTTCTTCTGATTCATAACTTATTTTATTTTTAGCTAAGTAACCGTGTAAATTCATAACTCCTAGACCAACAGAATGTAACTCACTGTTTGCTTTTTTAACACCAGGTGCGTTTTGAATATTAGCTTCATCACTAACCACAGTCAATGCATCCATACCAGTATGAACTGAGTCTCTGAATTTTCCAGATTCCATTACATTAACAATATTTAATGATCCTAGGTTACATGAAATATCTCTTTTAATGTCATCTTCAGTGCCGTAATCATTTATTACAGATGTTTCTTGTAATTGGAAAATTTCAGTACATAAGTTACTCATTTTAATTTGACCAATATTAGAATTAGCATGTACTTTATTCGCATTATCTTTAAACATTAAGTAAGGATAACCTGATTGTAATTGTGTTTGTGCAATCGTATTTAACATTTCACGAGCATCTTTTTTCTTTTTCTCAACGTTTGGATTTGTAACCATGTCGTCATAATATTTATCTAAATCGATGTCATCTAAAGTCACACCATATTCCTGTTTTACAGTATGTGGCGCAAACATATAGAAGTCTTTACCTTCTTTAGCTAAATCAAAGAATTTAGAAGGGACAATTAAACCAGTTGAAATAGTAGATAAGCGTAAATCTTCATCAGCATTTACCTTTTTAGTATCTAAAAATTCTTCAACATCATAATGGAAGATGTTTAAATAAACTGCGCCTGCACCAGGTCTTTGTCCTAATTGGTCAGCATAACTAAATCCACCTTCTAAAGATTTAGCAACAGGTAATACACCTTTAGCTACACCTTTAATACCTTTGATTGCTTCACCACGTGCACGTAATTTTGATAAATTGATAGCAACGCCGCCACCAATTTTACTTAGTTGTTTCGCAGTTGAATCAATAAAGTTAATAGAATTTAAACTATCATCTACTTCTAATAAGAAACATGACACTAATTCTCCACGTCGTGCTCTACCAGCATTTAAAAACGTTGGTGTTGCTGGTTGGTAACGTTGTTCAACCATGGATGAAATAAATTGTTTCGCTTGGTTTTTATCACCATTAGCTAAGTACATTGATACGATAGCAACGTGTTGATTATAATCTTCTAAAAATTGTTGTTTATCATTGGTTTTAAGTGCATAGTCTTTATAAAATTTACTTGCTGACATATAACTTGCGAATTGGAAATTAATTGATTTTGCATATTCTGTAATTTCAATTAAATCTGCCTCATTATATTTTTCAAAGACATTGAAATAAAAGTTATTGTCTACAAGATAATGTAATCTTTCGATTTCGCTATCGAAATAAATTGTTTTATCGTGGATTTCTTCCAAGTATACTTTAAGTGCCTCTTGGTCTTTTTCTAAATTAAAAAAACCATTATCTTTTCTTTTTGTAACTTCGTTATTTAATTCAATATGATTGTACTTCTTCTCGTCCATAGTTTTCATTAAAATTACCCACCTTGTTTTTAAATTCGATAACGTCTTTGTTTGTTCCCTGCACTTCAAACTTCATTAACAACGGAATATCATATTTTTCAGATATAGTACGCCCTGCTTTAGCAAAGTTCTGACCCCAGTTTCTATTTCCACTTGCAGCCACGGCCTTAATATTTGAATGATTAACATCTAAAAAAGCCTGAACCTGTTGAGGAACCTCACCAAACCCTATGGTTCCTGTAACTAAAATGTAGGGTTCATTAATAGTTTCTGTACAGTTGTCAGATGTAATTTCCATCGCATTTTCGATTTCAGCACGTTTAATGAATCGACGTACATTGCCTGAAAATGAAAAATATACTACTTTCATTGGATCGCCTTCTTTCACCAATTTAAAAAAATTAAAAAAGAAGTTCTCCTTTATTGTTAAGGAAAGCTTCCTACAAAACATTGTGTTGTAGAATGAAATGAGTCACTAAACGAAACGTTTATAAAAACTATATGACCTTATATTAATATGTGATTTTATTTTTCAAACCACAAGATATAGTGGTTAGTTTCGAATTTAGATCTATATAGTATAATTAAACATTTTGTGCCTAAACACTGTTAATAAGAGTTTTTTCTTAAATTATCAGTGTCATTTTGCATTTATAATAAAATTATTCATTTTATTAGTACCGTTTCAAAACACAATATATTGTGTCTGTTTATTAATATCGGTACTATATTCTGTGTTTCATTATACATAATAGCTATACTTATTTAAAGTTAAAGTTTTATGTCTAATGTTCGTCTTTTCTTTTGAACATGCACCACTACACCATTAGTCTTACCTCAATAAAAATAAAAAAATTTTTCAGTTAAAATCACTTGCTTTTTTAAAGAAAATATACATAACCATCATTCCAATACATTAACGAAAATCCTATCATTACAACGTATACAACCTATAAAGCAATAGAATTGAATTGCAATCGTTTTCAGTTATATACAATTTTTTAGAGATATTAAAAATATCTAATGCTATCAATCAAAGTAAACTTCATAGAACGTATGTTCGTATTGATATTGTATAATCTTTGTTCCAAAATATCAAGTCTTTTATGCATAACCCTATCATTTATGCTACTATAGTAACGTTAAATTTTTATAAATGAGGCGATAGTATTGAATCCTAAAATTAAAGGTATTATTGCAATCCTAATTTCTGCAGTAGGCTTCAGCTTTATGTCTGTATTTTTCAGATTAGCAGGTGATTTACCTGTTTTTCAAAAGTCTTTAGCTAGAAATTTAGTTGCTATGTTTATACCATTATTCTTCATATATAAATATAAGCAGCCTATGTTCGGAAAGTTAAGTAGTCAACCATTACTTATTTCAAGATCCGCACTTGGATTAATAGGCGTATTGTTCAATATTTACGCAATTGATCATATGGTGCTCAGTGATGCTGATACTTTAATGAAGCTCAATCCTTTTTGGACAATCTTATTCAGTTTGATTTTCTTAAATGAAAAAATTCGTAAATATCAAATTACAGCGATGGTTGTAGCAATATTAGGAATGCTATTAATAGTAAAACCAGAATTTTCTTCTTCAATCATACCATCACTAGTTGGACTATTCTCAGGTATCTTTGCCGCTTCAGCCTACACTTGTGTACGTGCTTTAAGTACTAGAGAAGCACCTTATACTATTGTTTTTTACTTTTCTTTATTTTCTGTAATAGTACTTATACCATTTACAATATTTACTTATGAGCCTATGAGTAATTTACAATTACTATATTTATTTGGAGCTGGATTATCAGCTGCAGTAGGTCAAATTGGTATCACATTAGCTTATAGTTTTGCAGCAGCTAAAGATATTTCTATATTTACTTATGCTTCTATTATATTTACGGCATTGTTCGGATTCATATTATTCGGAGAATCACCTGATGTATTAGCTACACTTGGATATGTCGTAATTATTGGCGCAAGTTATTATATGTTTGAAAAAGCTAGACGAGAATCAAACGCAACTCAACAACAATCTAAATCTTAATTAAAGGAGTGATTCTTTTGGCACAAGGACGTCAAAAAGATGAATTACAAGATATTACATTACTAGGCAATCAAAATAATACTTACGATTTTGATTATAGACCTGATGTTTTAGAAACTTTTGAGAATAAACATCAAGGCAGAGATTACTTTGTTAAATTTAATTGTCCAGAATTCACATCTCTTTGCCCTATTACTGGTCAACCTGACTTTGCTACAATTTATATTTCATATATTCCTAACGTTAAAATGGTAGAATCTAAATCATTAAAATTATATTTATTTAGTTTTAGAAACCACGGAGACTTTCATGAGGATTGTATGAATATTATTATGAATGATTTAATTGATTTGATGGATCCCCATTACATTGAAGTATGGGGTAAATTCACACCTCGTGGCGGTATTTCAATTGATCCATATACAAATTATGGTCGTCCAAATTCAAAATATGAACAAATGGCTGAACATAGAATGATGAACCATGATATGTATCCAGAAAATGTAGACAATCGTTAATACCTTAATTATTTTATTGTTAAAACTTTAGTACTTTGAAATGTCGTCGCAAGATGTTTCATTTAGTGCTAAAGTTTTTTATTTAATTTTCAAAAAACTCTTGCACTTTATTGAGTTAAAGCGTATTTTATATAGTACTAGTACTAAATCTTAAGAAGTTAATGATTAATTACTTTGTATGAATTATACATAAAATAATCACAAGTAAATTGACTGAATTTTCTTTTTTATAATTTTTTGAATATTATTGCAACTTCTTAATTTCAATAGTACAATTTTTAAAAACGACTTAACGTTAGCGTTACGGGAAAAGAAAGGATGGGATAAATATATGAAAGCCAATAATTCCCATGAACAAGCAATACAAGAAATACCACAAACAGGATTCTTCGGGCATCCAAGAGGATTGGGTGTATTATTTTTCGTAGAATTTTGGGAGAGATTTAGTTATTACGGCATGCGTGCAATGCTCTTATTCTATATGTACTATTCAGTTGCTAACAATGGATTAGGCATTGATAGAACGACTGCTATGTCTATTATGTCTGTTTACGGTGCTTTAATTTACATGTCTTGTATTCCAGGTGGTTGGATTTCTGACAGAATTACAGGTACTAGAGGTGCCACACTAATTGGTGCTGTGCTCATTATTATCGGACACATTTGCTTAAGCTTACCATTTTCAATGGTTGGTTTATTCGCATCAATGTTCTTCATCATTATAGGTTCAGGTATGATGAAACCAAATATCTCTAATATTGTTGGTAGATTATATACCAAAGATGACACTCGTATGGATGCTGGGTTTGTAATTTTCTATATGTCAGTTAACTTCGGTGCTTTAATTTCACCAATTATCTTGCAACAATTTTTAGATGTTAAAAACTTCCACGGTGGTTTCTTAATTGCAGCTATCGGTATGGCACTTGGATTAGTATGGTATATATTATTTAATCGCAAAAATTTAGGTCGTGTTGGTATGTCTCCAACAAACCCACTTTCACCTTCAGAAAAGAAAAAATATTCAGCTATTGTTGGTGCTATCGTAGCAATTATCATCATTGTATTAATCGTTACATATATGACTAATACATTATCATTCGATTTAGTAAGTAATACTGTTTTAGTATTAGGTATTGTATTACCAATTTCTTATTTCACAGTTATGATTCGTAGTAAAGATGTCACTGAGGTCGAACGTTCAAGAACTAAAGCATTTATACCATTATTTATTTTAGGTATGGTGTTCTGGGCAATCCAAGAACAAGGATCAAACGTATTAAATATTTATGGTATTGAACATTCAGATATGAAATTGAATCTTTTAGGATGGAAAACAAACTTTGGAGAAACTATTTTCCAATCTATTAATCCATTATTCATCTTATTATTTGCACCAGTCATTTCAATGATTTGGCAAAAATTAGGTAAACGTCAACCAAGTCTACCTATTAAATTTGTCATTGGTGCTGGATTAGCTGGTTTTTCATATATCTTAATGGGATTAATCGGTAACTTATATGGAAGTGCGCATTTCTCAGTAAACTGGGTTATTCTGTCTTACATCATTTGTGTAATCGGTGAATTATGTTTATCACCAACTGGTAACAGTGCGGCAGTTAAGTTAGCACCAAAAGCATTCAATGCTCAAATGATGAGTTTATGGTTATTAACTAATGCTTCTGCTCAAGCATTTAATGGTACTTTGGTAAAACTCATTGATCCATTAGGTCAAACGAACTACTTCATTTTCCTAGGTACTTCAGCTATAGTCATTACTTTAATTATTTTAGCCTTCTCACCAAAAATTGTTAAAGCAATGAGAGGTATTAGATAATTTAAACAATATTTGCTATAAGTCGAAATAATTCGGCTTATAGCTTTTTTAGTTTATAATGAAAAATGCTATAAATTTACCATTATTGCCCATCAATTTAGGGTATTGAAATATATTAATAAGAACTTAAGGAAAGTAGGTATGTATAATGACAAATAAATATAATCATGGTGTGTTATTTTATCATGAACATAGCGGCTTAAAAGATATCTACCAAGGTTTAGGTGAAGTAACAAAGTCTTTAAGTTCTATGTGTAAACATTTTTCAATTCAATTAAGCGAAAATGAAGGTGACATTAAACGTTACTGCCAATCAATTAAAGATGGTCATTATGGAAACCAAATAGATGTACTGTTTATTTTAGGTGGCGATGGTACTGTAAATGAATTAATCAATGGTGTTATGGAAAATGATTTAGATTTACCTATTGGTATCATCCCTGGAGGAACATTCAATGATTTCACTAAAACACTAAATCTTAACCCAAATCATACGCTAGCTAGTCAACAGTTGTTATCTTCACATATTCAAACTTACGATGTTATTAAAGTAAATGATATGTATGCTCTAAATTTTGTTGGTTTAGGCTTAATTGTTCAAAATGCTGTAAATGTTCAAGATGGTTCTAAAGATATCTTCGGAAAACTAAGTTATATTGGTTCAACAGTAAAAACTTTAATGGATCCTAGCAAATTTGATTTTAATTTAAATATAGATGGCAAAGAAAAAACTGGAAATACATCAATGATTTTAGTAGCAAATGGTCCAAATATTGGTGGTAGTAGAATTCCTTTAACTGACCTATCTCCTCAAGATGGCAAACTCAATACATTTATCTTTGATGATCAAAGTTTTAGCATACTTAATGATATTTTCAAAAAACGTGACAGTATGAACTGGAATGAAATTACACAAGGGATCGATCATATTTCAGGTCAGAAAATCAAACTATCAACTGAACCTACTATGAAAATTGATATCGATGGTGAAATTGCCTTAGAAACACCTATTGAACTTGAAGTATTACCTGATGCAATCAAATTACTCACATTCCCTAACCAAAATAATAATCAATAATATGCTTTCTAATATAAAATAAAACAGGAAATGGCTCCCATTCATTAAAAAATTGAATATATGCCACTTCCTGTTTTTTATTTTTCATTTAAGAATAAATCTTCTACTTCTTTCCAACCATTTACACGACGATAATCATCATTATTAACATTGTGAACTGCAGTATACATAATTGATTCACCTTCGAATATAGCAAGTTGTCTAGGATTGTCATCGATTAAATAATCTGCATTTATAATATTTTTACGTCCACAAAATACAAAATGTTGAGGGTCTAAGAATGGAAAATGTTCTAATAACCATTCATATTTATCATGAAATGATGTCGGTACATCCATAGCTGCAGTTGCTATATAAACATCATATTGTTGGTTTAATTTTTCAACTACTTCTTGTGCATTTGGCATCACTTTTAAATGTCGGAAGAATCCTGGTTCTCTAAGTATTTCAGTCACTAAACCATCATGCTCTGGAATAACATGTTTTAATTTTTGACCATTTAAAGATTCTACAGTAATACCTAGGTTAGCTCTTTCATTAACTGCATCAATAATCGCACCTAACGTATCAGCCAACACTTCATCCATATCTATTGCAATTTTCTTACGAGACATTAAATCTACTCCTCAAATGTAATGTATTTCTAAAGTATAGCAAATGCATGTTCCAGACAAAAGGTTTTACTGTTATGACATTTCATCTTTTTAGTAATCAAATTGCTGTAAAACTTCAATCATTTTATCATTTTGTTCTGGGAATCCTATCGTAATTCTAACACCGTTAGGAAACAGTCTGGTGATACAACCAACATTTAATAAAGCTTCATATAGTTCTTTACTTTTAGATGTTTTAACAAACACAAAGTTAGTTTGACTCGGTAAAAAATGTTCACTTTGAGGTATTTGATAGAACTTTTGACGTTCAAAGGCATTTTTTTGAGTTATATCTTTTAAATAAGCTTGATCATTTAAAGCCGCTACAGCTGCATATTCAGATAAACGTGTCACATTAAATGGTGGTCTAATTATATTCCATTTTTCAATAGCTTCATTAGTGGCTACTACGTAACCTACGCGTAATCCTGCTAAACCATATGCTTTTGAAAATGTTCTTAATAAAAATGCATTATCAAACTTTTCCTGTAATTTTAACGTATCAGGAAAATCATCCGCAGTGACAAATTCAAAATAAGCTTCATCAATAAGTACTGGTACATGGCTAGGTATTCTTGCTAAAAAGTTATAAAGTTCATCGTGAGTGAAATATGTACCTGTGGGGTTATTAGGATTACATAGCCATACAAGTGATGTATCATCGTCTACTTCATCTAAAATCCCTTCTAAATCAAAGGAGCCATTTTTTAAAGGTACTTGTACTACTGATGCAGCTTCTACAATTGCATTATGATAGTATTGACCAAATGTTGCTTCACTAGTAACAATTTTATCTCCTGGTGTTAGGATTGCTCTTGAAATCATTAATATCACTTCGTCTAAACCAGCACCAAATAATACTCGTGATTCATCTACACCAAGATGCTTACTAATTGCTTCTCTAAGTATTGGTGAACCAGTTTCAGGATAATAATGCAATTCATCTAAATGTTTGGTTATAGCATCTTTAACACTCGGAGAAGGACCATATAAACTTTCATTTGAGGCTAATTTAAATAGATCTCCTTTAATTCCATAGGTTTCTTTAAGTGCCCTAGGAGATAAACCTGGTTGGTATGCAGATAGTTGATCAAGTTGTTTTTTCATAATCTCGTTGCCTCCTTGAATTGACTGAAATTTCAAAATCTTAATGTTAATTATATACAAATCGAATGTCATAAATCAAACTATGTACGATTGTTTGCCCTTTTCAATTCAAAAAACGTATCTTGATCATTAATTAAAAAACCTTAACGTCAACATGTATTACATGTTAGCGTTAAGGTTATACTTAAGTTATGCTTATTTTTTCAAAAGCCCTTCTTTTTCTAAATAATCTTTAGCTACTTGATAAGGATCTTTTTTCTTCACTGTTACTTTATAGTTCATTTCTTGCATATCTTCATCAGAAATTTTTCCAGCTAGTTTGTTAAGTGGTTTTTTCACTTCTGGATGATCTTTTAAGAATTTTTCTTTAAACATTGGTGCACCTTGGTATGGTGGGAATACATGTTTATCATCTTTTAACACGACCATATCATATTGTTTTAATTCGGCATCTGTAGAATATGCATCAATTAAATTGATGTCTCCTTTATTCACTGCTGTATAACGTAGTTTAGGTTCCATTGTTTTCACATTAGATATGTTTAGTCCATAAGATTTTTTAACAGCTTTAAAACCATCTGGTCTATCATTAAATTCTAAAGTAAATCCTGGCTTCAATTGATCTTCTACTTTAGATAAGTCACCAATTGTTTTAATGTTATGTTTCTTAGCAAAATCACGTTTGACTGCTAAGGCATAAGTATTATTATATTTCATTGGTTTCAGCATAGTCATATCAAATTTTTTCTCAAGACTTTGTTTAGCTTGTTGATATACTTGTGGTTCTTTTTTAGATTTTAAATCCTCTTTAGTCAATTCACCTAAAACAGTACCTGTAAATTCTAAATAACCATCGATATCATCTGATTTCAAAGCATTAAATAAGAAGGCTGTCTTGCCCATGCCGTCTTTTACTTCAACTGTATCATCCGTATCTTGTTCAATTAAAATTTTATACATGTTTGTAATAACAGAAGGTTCTGAACCTAATTTTCCTGCAAGGGTAATTTTATCGCCTTTTTGAGCAAATAGCGGTACTATAATTGCAATCATAATAATAACAACCATTGTACCTAAAACAATCATTAGCTTTTTGTACGATAACTTTTCCATAAATCTTAATACAACATCAAATAAAATGGCTAATAATGCTGCCGGAATCGCACCTATTAAAATTAATGACGCATCATTACGGTCTATCCCTAGTAAAATTAAGTCACCTAGGCCACCAGCACCTATTAATGCTGCTAACGTTGCTGTACCGATAATTAATACCATAGCTGTTCTAATCCCTGCCATAATCACTGGCATTGCAATGGGAAGTTCCACCTTCGTTAAGCGTCTTATAGGTTTCATACCAATACCTTTAGCCGCTTCAACTAATGATGGGTCTACTTCATTTATACCAGTATATGTATTACGTAAAATTGGTAGAAGCGCATATACAACAAGTGCGATAATAGCTGGTACTCTTCCTATTCCGAATAATGGAATCATTAAACCTAATAATGCGAGTGAAGGAATAGTTTGCAATACAGCAGCAATATTCATTACTATCTCTGATGTCTTTTTAGTTTTAGTTAATAAAATACCTAATGGTACTGCTATAATAGTAGCAATTAATAATGCAATAAACGAAATTTGAATATGTTCAATAATCGTTGAGAGTAACTGTCCTTTACGTTCACCTAAAGTTTGCCAAAATTCATGCATTATCGTTACCCTCCTTTGTTACAGACAAATACTCAAACACGTCTTCTCTCTTTAACAAGTTTTTTTGTTGTGAATGTTCATCAACAACTATAACAGCTTCATTAGCTATCAATGTTTGATAAATATCCTCTAAATATTGTTGATTACTTATTTCAGGATAATTATTCATTACTGAAACTTCATCTAGTGGACGATCAATAATCAATTCTTTTAATTGCACTTTGGATTTATGTCTATTTAAATGGTTACCCATAAATTGTTTTACAAATTCACTTTGTGGTTGTTGCTGAAAACCTAAAGGTGTATCAATTTGTTCAACATGACCATCATTTAGTAAGCAAATACGATCTCCCAATTTCATTGCTTCTTGAATGTCATGTGTTACAAATACAATCGTCTTTTTGATTTTTGTTTGTAACTCAATTAAGTCATCTTGGAGCTTTTCTCTACTAATTGGATCTAACGCACTAAATGGTTCATCCATAATAATAACCGGTGGATCTGCTGCTAACGCACGTACTACACCAACACGTTGTCGTTGTCCACCTGACAGTTCATCTGGCATTCTATTTTTATAAGTTTCCGGTTCTAATCCAACCATTTTTAATAATTCATCAACTCTTGCATCGATATCTTTATCTTTCCATTTCTTCATTTGAGGTACTTGAGCTATATTCTCTTTAATAGTCATATGTGGAAATAATGCAATTTGTTGTAACACATACCCAATATCCCATCTCATTTCATATACAGGATAATCACTGATGGGTTTATTATTAAAATAAATATATCCTTCACTTAACGGTATTAATCGGTTAATCATTTTTAAAGTCGTCGTTTTCCCACATCCTGAAGGTCCAATTAATATGAAAAATTCTCCTTCTTTTATATTAAAACTCACATCATCTATAGCTACATGATTGCCGTATCGTTTCGTTACGTTCTTAAATTCAATCACAACTTCACCTTCTTTAATCTAACTAAATAGACATTTTCGTTTACTATACCCTTTTTCTATACTTAAACACAATTAAAAATAATTAACTTTTTTGTATTTTGTAAATCAAATAAATCTATAACATAAATTCTTATTTCGTTAGTTTTTTAAATAAATATAAAAACTCGATAAATTTTATGTATATTCCTTAAAATTTATCGAGTGGATTGATTATATTCAATTTTATTCAGTATAGATTCTGTTAAATACTTGTTTTATAAGACTGTATTCTTTCCAAAAATTGAGGACAATAATGTTTTAGTTTATAACTTCCTACTCCATCAATATTAATCATATCTTGTTTTGATTCTGGCTTTCGTTTAGCAAATTCTTCTAATGTATAGTCTGAGAAAATACTTACCGGCGCTATACCTAGTTTATCACTTAATTGCTTTCTAACTTTAACTAATTCACTAAATAATGCTCTATCTACACCCTCTACTGTATTGATATAAACTTTTTCTTTAGATTTTTGTTTAAACGGTGTAGTAAAGACTTTTGTATCATTATTTAATAACTTTTTAACTGATTTATCGCAAATAAGTATTTCATCATTTTCATTTAAAAATCCTTTAAATCTTAATTCATCAATTAAATGACTTAATTCAGATGTTGTGTACGATTTCATGATACCGTGAGTTGTTAATTGATTATAATCATTATATTTAATGTAATCTGTTATTTCCCCACGTAGGACTTGGATAATAACACTATAACTTTCTTGTTGTCGCATACGTGCCACACAACTAATAATCATCTTTGCTTCTCTTGTCATATCATATGTTTTATTTTCTTGAATACAATTACTACATTGTTTGCATTCTTCTAACTTTTCATTACGTTCAAAATAATGCACAATTGTTGCTTCTAAACATTTTTTCGTTTTGGTATATTGGATCATTTTAGTTAATTTTTCGCCCATTTTTTCTTTATAATCATCATCTGCTTGAGATACTGTTATAAAGTATTCATGTAGCCCTCTATCGCGTTCACTGAATAATAAAATACATTCACTTTTCAATCCGTCACGTCCAGCACGACCTGCTTCTTGATAATATGATTCCAAATCTCCTGGCATATTATAGTGAATGACGAACCTAACGTTAGATTTATCAATACCCATACCAAATGCATTTGTAGCAATAACAACATTTACACGATCGTATAGAAAGTCATTTTGTGCCGCTTCTCTCTCCTTATTCGTTAAACCAGCATGATAAATAGTACATTTTACTTTATGACTATCAAGCACCTCTTGTAATTCTTCTACTTGTTTTCGTGTTGAACAATAAATAATACCCGCTTCTTCATCGTGATCTGTTACATAATCTACGACAAATTTTTGGCGTTGATAAGTTGGATTAACTTTGAAAATTAAATTACGACGTTTCGTACTTGTTTTGACTTCATCTTGACTGTTAATGTTTAACTTTTCCATGATGTCTTGTTGTACTTCTGCTGTTGCTGTAGCTGTTAATGCAACAATTGCAAAATCTTGAGGGAGAGTGAACACTTTCTGAATAACGCTTTGGTAACTAGGTCTAAAATCATGTCCCCACTTAGAGATACAGTGTGCTTCATCAAAAGCTACTAAATGAATATTTACTTTTCGTAATTGACTCAAGAAATATTGATTTTCAAAACGTTCTGGTGCTACATATAAAAATTGAATTTGCCCATTGATTAACTTTTGTTCAATTTCTTTTTGCTGCTTTTGAGTCAAACTACTGTTAATAAATGCTGCATTAATCCCCATTGCTTTTAATTGGTCTACTTGGTCTTTCATTAAAGATATTAATGGACTAATAACAATTGTAGTCCCACCTAACATCAATCCAGGCACTTGATAACATATAGATTTACCACCACCTGTTGGTAATACACCTAATACATTTCTATGATCCATAATTTTCGATATAATTTCTTCTTGTCCGGGTCGAAATGTATCGTAGCCAAAATAATGCGATAAAGTTTCTTGCATGATTAAATTCCCCTTATTGTTCTTTTAATTCTTCGAGTTCACTCCATCTATTGATGTCAGCATCATACGTTGTTTCTAATTGTTCTTTTTCTTCGTTTAATTCTTTAATTTTTGCATAATCAGCACTAGCTTCTACCATTTCTTCATCAATTTCAACTAACCTAGTTTCAGTTTGATCAATTCGTTTCAACAGTGCTTCATATTCACGTTGTTCTTTATATGATAGACCTGATTTTTTACGTGTTTGTGGCTTAGTCTTTGATTGATTTGTAGCTTGTTTCTCGATTGCTACTTGTTTATCTTGAGATTTTTTATAGGCTTCGTAATCTTCAAATGAGCCAATAATTTTTTCCATTATTCCATCATGGATATACCAATATTCCTGCGCGACTTTATTAAGGAAATATCTATCATGGCTAACAGTTATAACTGATCCACCAAATTCATCTATATAATCTTCTAATATTGTTAATGTCTCAGTATCTAAATCATTAGTAGGTTCATCTAATAATAAAACATTAGGCTTATGTACTAGTAATCGTAATAGATAAAGACGCTTTTGTTCTCCACCTGATAATTTATATACTTTTTTACCATGTGTTGAACTAGGGAAAAGAAATCGTTCGAGTAATTGTGTTACCGAAACGGAAGTGCCATCTTTTTCCATTGCAACTTCACTTTCTTCTCGAAGATAATCAATCATTCTAATATCTCTGTCTAAAGTTTCTTCAGTTTGTTTAAAATAGGCAACTTTAACTGTTTGCCCTACCTTTAAAGTACCTTCGAACGATTGTTCTTCAGAAGCTAGAATATTTAATAGTGTCGTTTTACCTGCACCATTAGGTCCTACAATTCCAATTTTCTGCCCATTTTGTATTATTTCAGTAATATCTTTGAATAGCATCTTGCCATTGATAGATTTAGACACATGCTCTAATTCATAAACCTGTTTACCAAGTCTAGAGTAAGCCAAATTTAACTGTGCTTTATCTTGTTTAGTTTGTTGTTTTACTTCAGATTCTAAATCGCTAAATCGATTAATACGAGCTTGTTGTTTCGTTGTTCTTGCTTTAGCCCCTGCTCTCATCCATGCTAACTCTTGTTTATATAGTGCCTTTTGCTTTGCTTGTTGTTTTTGTTCAATTTCTTCATTTTCAGCTCGCATTGCGATGTAATCTTCATAATTACCTGGATAAGTTTTTAATTTACCTCTGTCTAATTCAATAATTCTAGATGATACTTCATTTAAAAAGTATCTATCATGAGTTACGAATAATACTGTATAGGGATATTGTTTCACGTAATTGATAAGCCAATTAATTGATTCAAAATCCAAATGGTTTGTAGGTTCATCTAACAATAATAAATCAGGTTGTTCAATTAAAGTCTTAGCTAATACAACACGTTTTTGTTGACCACCTGATAATTCTTTAACGAGTTTATTCGTCTCATTGATTCCTAGTTTAGATAGGATGGTTTTAATTTCTGCATTATAATCCCATGCATCTTTGCGATCCATCATTTCTTGTGCATTCATCATGACTTGAAATTGTTTGTCAGTTTGATCTTTTGAATATTGATTTACAGCTTGTTCATACTCTTTAATAATTTTTAAAGTTGGTGTATCAGAACTTAGTACTGCTTCAAAAACAGTCATTTCACCATCTAAATCTTGTTTTTGAGATGAATAGCGAATTCGATAATTATTAGGATGAGTGATATCGGCTGTAAAATCTTCGTCTAGATTACCTATAACTTTTAGCAAAGTACTTTTACCTGTACCATTAATCCCAACGAGACCAATCTTTTCATGCTCAGATATTGATAAATTTAAATCATCGAATATCACTTTATCTGCATAGGATTTATTTAAATGTTCAATTTTATATGCTTCCATGCTTATCTTCCTTTTACTATCGAATTTTCAATATAAATTTGTTAAGATTAAATCAGTTCTATATATTATACACCTTTTTAAGCTTAAATGATATAAGGAGACCTAGTTATGGCAGAATTCTTCGAAAATTTGCCTCCTCATTTTCAAGCTTTAATTGCAGGAATCATTACATGGTTATTAACAGCACTTGGTGCAGCTTCTGTTTTTATTTTTAAATCTGTAAATGACAAAGTGTTGAACTCTATGCAAGGGTTCGCCGCAGGTATTATGATTGCTGCGAGTTTTTGGTCTCTATTACAACCCTCAATTGAATTTAGTAAAGATTCAGCCGTACCTTGGCTACCAGCCGCAATTGGTTTCTTATTCGGTGGTTTCTTTATTCGTGGTTTAGATTTTGTCATACCACATATTCACAGAAATGCTAAAGATAAAAATCAACAACAAGAAGGTATTCAAACATCATTGAGTAAAAATGCGCTTCTCGTTTTAGCCATTACATTACACAATATTCCTGAAGGTTTATCAATCGGGGTAGCATTTGGTGGTGTCGTATCAGGTAATGGTACTGCTACATTTTTAGGAGCAATTGGCTTAGCTATTGGAATTGGTATCCAAAACATTCCTGAAGGTGCAGCGCTATCAATGCCAATTAAAGCAGCGGGTTCTTCAAGTTGGCGAGCGTTCAACTACGGACAAGCTTCAGCAATTGTAGAACCAATATTTGCTATGATTGGTGCAGGTGCGGTACTAATTATCACACCAATGCTTCCTTATGCGCTTGCTTTTGCTGCAGGTGCAATGATATTTGTTGTCGTTGAAGAGCTTATTCCTGACTCTCAATCAGGTAATAACACAGATTTAGCTACATTAAGTTTAATGCTTGGATTTGCCATTATGATGATATTAGACGTTGCATTAGGCTAATCATCATTTGTTCTTTTCTAATCATTAAATATGCAATTTCCATATAAAAATTCCTATAAATAGAGTTTTAAAACGAAGGCAAATAGAACAAAAAATCCGAATTGAGCAAATACGCTCAATTCGGATTTTAATTTATATCAATTACTTTTTCTCATTACCTTTAGGTCCTGTTTTATATTCATACTTCGATGGATTTACTTTTTTGAAATCTGGATTTTTATAGAATCTGAATAAATCTCCATTAAGTAAACTATCATTCATTTCTAAGTCTTTTTCAACTTGTTTTTTATTCTTCTCGAAGTCTTTTGGTTTTTTAGTTAATAATTCATTATCCTTATTAGAATATAACTTACCATTTACATATTTGTAGTCTTTAGTAATGAAATCACCATTTCTGAATGGTACTACATCGTTATGTTGTTTAGAGAATAAATCAGTACCAAACATAATATAGTTCTTAGTATCGATACCAGCAAGATGTAAAATTGTTGGCATTACATCTGTTTGACCTGCATATTCTTTATTAATGCCGCCAGATTTACCTGGAATTTTCAACCAGAAACCAGTACGGTTTAAATCAGTAAATTTAGCTGGTGTAATCTTCTCACCTAATAATTTTTCCATAGCATTATTATGATTTTCAGAAATACCATAGTGGTCACCATAAATCATAATTACTGAATCATCATATAGACCTTTTTTCTTCAGATCAGTTACATATTCTTCTAATGCTTGGTCTAAATAGTGTGCTGTTTGAATATAACCATCTACAGTTGAATCACCTGTATTAGGTTTATCAATTGAAGCGTCTTTCTCATCTAATGTGAATGGATAATGGTTAGTCAATGTAATTAGATGTGAATAGAATGGTTTTTTCATTTTAGCTTGATAATTCGCTGAATCATGGAAGAATACTTTATCTTTTAAACCTAAGTTAACAACATTGTCATCTGACATATCATAATATGTTGCATCATAGAACTTATCTATACCAAAATGTTTATAAATTTGATCACGGTTCCAGAATGTTTTGTAGTCACCATGCATAACATTTGAAGTATAACCTTGCTTTTGATCTAAAATAGCAGGTAATGATTGATAAGTATTGTCACCTTTTAATGAATATGCTGAACCTTGTGGTAACCCATATATACTATTATCCATTGTCAACTCTGCGTCAGATGTTTTACCTTGACCAGTTTGATGGAAGAAGTTAGGGAAGTATGTGAAATCTTGTTTACCACTTGATAACTTATTCAAGAATGGTGTTACTTCTTTACCATTTACTTTCTTATTAATTAAGAAAGTTTGGAAACTTTCCAAATGAATTTTGATGATATTTTTCTTTTTAGCTGCACCATAATATTCTTGGTTTGGCTCTGTTCGTTTTTGTTTCGTGTAATTCAACACTTTAGTTAAGTCATCTTCTGATGCTAATGCCTTTTGCTGATTGTTTTCAATCGTTTTGACACCATCGTATACAGTGAAGTTAAATGGTCCTAAATACTTAACTAAGTATTTATGGTCGAATGTACGAGTTAATAGTTCTGGACGATCTGTTTCCGCAAAAGCTAAGTTTAAAAAGAATAGTGCGACTGATACAGCCATAACAACTGGCACAAACTTTTTGCTAAACGCTTTTGTACTTAACCATTGACGTTTAAAAATCAGAATAAATAGGTAAATAATTGTATCAATGAAGTATACAAAGTCATACCATTTAAATGAAGCACCTAATGCACCGCCCATTGATTCAACGTTACCTGCTTGATTCAATGTACTAAATGTTAAAAAGTCAGAGAAAAATCTGAAATATACAACATTAGCATATAGTAAAAACGTTAATAAGAATCCTCCAACAAAAATGAACCAGAAAGCCTTTTTACCTTTGAAGAATAGGAACACACTTAGTACTAGTGCGACTAAACTGTATGGATTCATCAGTAATATTAAGTTTTGTACTAACCCTTTAACACCTAAAGAAAAATCAACATAATAGGAAAAATACGTCTTCAAGGTGATAGTAAATACCATCATCAGGAAAAACGCAAAAAGACTTATCTTCTTTTTGTGAGAACTCATGTTTGTTTCCTCCGTTAATTGTTAATAAATCATCAATATCAGAAACTCTAAACAATGCCATTTCCAACTTATTTACAAGTTATCTTCAATGATTTAAAACAATCTATAATTTTAAAAATTCACTAAACATTTTATTTTGACGTTAAAAATAGCTAGTAGATTAATTTATTAACTAGCTACTATATAATTGATGTTAATTTTTTATTAAGATTAATATGACGAATGTAATCATATTGTAACAAAATACATAGCTCAATATATTAATATAAAGGAAGTCAACCCAAATATCAAGTAAAAACACACTTTTAGAAATGTTTACTCTCATTATCATACTCATCAATTCGTTTATTCATATATTTTAATTATTGATTATATTTATAGACATCAGTCTTAAGCATGAACTTTTTTACTATATAATTTATTTTAGCATTTCCAATTGCATTCGATATTCTATACCATGGAACAGTTGATTTAACCAATTACTGTATTTTATTAAATTTTTCTCTGCTGTTTCAATATCAATAAATTGAAATTTCAGTTTAGAACCTGTTGGTTTCTGTGCTAGTTTTGTTAAATGGTAGCTCGCAATTGTCCCAATTTGAGGATAGCTACCTAATGTATAGTGATCATTTAATAAAATGATTGGTGTTCCATCCCTTTTAACTTGGATTGTTCCTCGTTTAACAGATTGATGCGCTGGCATATCTTCATAATAAGCTTTCACTTTTTGTCCTTCTAATATCATTCCCATTCTATTAGCTTTGCTTGATACTTTGTAATTATTCAAAGTAAAGCGTTGCAATACATTCTCTTTAAAATCTTCTGAACCTTTGTTTCTAATAACATGAAATACATCTGACATATAATTAAAAGATAGCGCGTAACCGTCAACGCCCCAATCTGTTTGTCGTTTGTCTGAGAGATTCTCAAATAGTTTTTGATGACGATCGCTATATTGTCGTTTCATTTCGATTTGATCACCATCTTTTAATTGTCTACCTTCATATCCTCCCATTTTCACATTAAAATCTGTAGAAGTTGAACCTAACCATTCTTCTAAATCAAAACCTCCACCAACAGCTAAATATACACGTGATGTTCGACTCGTTTCTTCAAATCTCAAAACATCATCTTTTTTCATTAAATAAAGCTTATATGGGTAAATTTTCATATTTTTCGTTTCAGCTTTAAAATTTCCACCTGCCAAAGCAATTAAAGTAGGTTCAGTAAATCTTATCTTCGGCATTTTTTGAGTCATTTCTAATGTTGCTTCATTTTTATCATTAGCAACTAAGCGATTAGCGATTTCATGCGATAAACTATCTAGCGCACCACCAGGAATTACTCCATTATGTTCATAGCCGTGTCTCCCAAAATCATGAAAACTACTAAAAAGACCACTATTTTCTATTATGATTGACATGTCTTCAAGTCTCCTATATTCAAATCGTTTTTCTCTTTTGCAATAAATTGAACATTGTCGCCTAATTTTAAAATGGCAAAATTCGTTTTATTAGGGAAGAAAAGTTGTAATGGTGTGTAGCCTATAACTAACCAATCATTGTAGGTATCAGTTGTAACGATGCCACATTTCTTTCCTTCTATAACAACAGAACCTGCTGGGATAAATTTCTTTTTAGTACTAGTATGATTTACATATAATTTTTTATTCATACCTGTTAAATATGGAAATCCTGGTGAGTAGCCCATCATTGATACAAAATATTCGCTTCCTGAATGAAGTTGTATAAATTGAGATTTATCGATTTTAAAATGTTTTAACAAAGCGTCTAAATCTGGTCCGTACTCATCTCCGTATACTATAGGGATTTGAATAGGCTCTTTATTTTGAACATTATGTGATATTTCTAATTGAATCGATTCTATTAGTGCTTTCATATATAAGAAAGGTGATTGTATATGGTGATGTTTAATCATATCTCGTGCATCATATATAATCATCATATCCGATTCTGTTGGAACTATTTCTGTGATGAACGGATAGTTTCTTTCATTTAAATATGTTCTCAAGGCTAATAAATCTTCTGTAAGATCCTTAGACACCTTTTTCTCTATAGATACTACGATGGCTTGATCGCCTTGACTATAAATTTTCATACCTTCACCTCAAAAAGTCTTTATTGATGATAAAATACGTTCATACGTTCAATAACAATAGGCATAAGTGATTTAATCAAAAAATAAACTAATATAATGGCACATATTGTAGTAATCGTTGCAACAATACGTGCTAATATATATGAATTTTTGTGTATTAATCGATCAATAATCACTTTATTAACAACCGTTACAACTACTAATATTACTATCCATACTAATGCCATTATTTTCTCCGTTTATTATGATTTACTATTCTTAAAATTAATTTTAAAGATAAATTGTTACATCGGCAACCTCTCGAAGGCTATTCAACAAAAATACTTCTATTTCGTTACCTTTTACTTTCTTTATAAAATCATCAATATAATAATTTTTCTCTTTCAATTTACCATGGTCAATTAAATACTGACGCATACATCCTAATAAAAAATCTTCATTATATTGCGGTGTATAATAGTTACCATTTTCCTTAATCATTATATTGCCGATATCAAATTCTAAAATCTTTCCATTTTTATTATATATAAGAGCTAAGTCTGTATCTAAACGATACGTTACATGATTACGATTAGATGTCTTATTGATTTTAGTTAAATGAGAACTACCATTATGTTCAGGTACTATTGTTGCAGTAAATTGAGACTTAGAAGATAAAGGGGCTACTACATATTCTAATTCTCCATTTTCTTCTAACATTACTTTTAAGCGATAAATACCTTGATTATATTGATGTTGAATAGTTTGAATCAAGTCATCCCATTTAGATTGATCAAATGGGATATTAAGCATTTTACTAGATCGTTGTATTCTGTCTTCATGATATATTAAACGTGAGATTTGGCCTTTTTCCAATTTCATCGTTTCAAACAAATACATTATAATCTCTCCAATATTTTAGTTTTATCTTGGAATTCTTGAACTTCTGAATCAGGATTGGAGTTAATTGTAATTCCAGCACCAACACCATAAATAGCTTGTTGATGTCGGTATTCAATTGTACGAATTGGTATATTAAAAATCATTTTGTCATTTGGCATTAACAATCCTATTGTTCCACAGTATATATACCTTGGTCTTTGTTCTAATTCTTTAATAAATCGCATTGTATTAATTTTGGGTGCACCAGTAATAGAGCCACAAGGGAAAATAGCTCCTAATATTGATTTAAGTGTCACATTAGTAGATAACTTTCCAGCTACCATACTCGTCATTTGATATACAGTTTGATAAGTTTCTATAAAAAATAATTTATAAACTATAATAGAACCTGTTTCTGCAATTCGAGATATATCATTCCTTAGTAAATCGACAATCATCACATTTTCCGCTTTATCCTTATCTGATTGTTGTAATTGAAGATAGTTATTATAATCCTCTTTATCATTATCTCCTCTTGGTATAGTCCCTTTCATGGGCTTACTAACAATGATATTATCTTCATTTTTAAAATGACCTTTTTGAAAGAATAATTCCGGAGAAATGGATGCGACACTGACTTCATCCGTATCTAGTAGCACCGTATAATTACCATTTCCTGTTGCTGTTAATTGTTCGTATAACTTTTCAATAGGATAATAAATATTGTCAGTTAAACGTGACGTATAATTAACTTGATATGTATCGCCTTCAACAATAGCTTGTTGGATATGTCGAATTTTCTCTTTCATTTGATGTTTAGATTCTACAAATTGAAAATCATGTTGATTATCGTATGGTGTACTATTGGGTGATTTATATTGTAATTCTTTTGCTGAATTGAAACTATAGGCAACCGCTAATATATCTTTATCTTCTATTTCACATACAGCCATTTGAGGATTAAAATAACGTGCCGTTTCATATGTTAAATATAAAGCCACAAAATAACCTTGTTGCTGTTGTGTTTCAGCAAATTGTACAACTTTGCCAACTTCACTTAACTGAGTAGCAATACATTTCTTGTGATAATCATTTAATTGAATGTGATAGGTTTCATATTTGTCTTCATCTATATAATAGCGATAATTAAATTCTATATTCACTGTTCTCACCTACGATTTCAAGGAAATTTTGAATTTGATTATAACCATGCTCACTTAAAATTGATTCAGGATGATACTGTACTGCAAAGATTGAATACTGTTGATGTTGCAAGCCCATAATAACACCATCTTCGCCTATTGCTGTGACTTTTAATTCATTTGGTAACGTTTCTTTATCTGCCATAAGAGAATGGTACAGCATAACATTGAACGAATGAGGTATACCCTTGAAAATACCTAATTGTTGATGACTGAGTTTTGTAGTATGACCATGTATCGGATTATTGCGATGTACAATCTTACCACCAAAATATTCATAAACAACTTGAAAACCTAGACACACTCCTAATATAGGAACTTGTTGATAAAATGTTTCAATCACCTTAAACAATTTGGGGTAATCACTTGGTCTTCCAGGGCCTGGTGAAATAACAATGGCATTGGGGTTAAATGCAACTAACTCTTCTAATATTAAATCATCTATGTCAATGACTTTAATTGGTTCCTTAGTAGCTATTTTAAAATAGTTTATTAAATTATATGTAAATGAATCTTTATTATCTATCACTACTATCATAATTTCGCTCCATTTAATTAATATTATTCAATCATTTCATTAAATCACAGTTAGGTGCATGACTTATTGTAAAAACATGTCATGCTTGCTATTAAACTACTTATTGTAACTGACTTATATATATCTTTAACACTATTATCACAAAAATTCTCTTGATTTTACATATGAATTAGTTTATTCTATGGTGCGTACAAAATATATTTATCAGAGGTTCCTAGCCGAAACCCTCTATAAAAAACTAGACACTGAATTTAATTTCAAATTATAAATAGACATATCTTTTTAACTTTTTATATTAAAATTATATGTGTATTCATAATCTTTCGTCTATCTTTTTTATAGAGATAGGCTTTTTTTATGCTTAAAATTTCGGATCTAATAACCAAAGATAAACTGGGGGAAATATGAATGGTTCAAGATAAATTAGATAATAACAAAGCTATCGTCGTTTTCAGTGGTGGTCAAGACAGTACGACGTGTTTATTCTACGCAAAAAAACATTTCAAGGAAGTTGTACTTGTTACATTCAATTATGGTCAAAGACATGATACTGAAATTGAAGTGGCTAAAAAAATTGCACAAGAGCAAAATGTAGAACATCACATTTTAGATATGTCACTTTTATCTCAGCTAACACCTAATGCCTTAACACAACATGATTTAAAAATCGAAGAGACAGAAGATGGTATTCCAAACACCTTTGTACCAGCACGTAATTTACTATTCTTATCATTTGCTGGCGCATTAGCTTATCAAATTAAAGCTAAGCATATTATTACCGGAGTTTGTGAAACTGACTTCTCTGGTTATCCTGATTGTCGTGATAGTTTTATTAAATCAATGAATGTGACTTTAAGTTTATCAATGGATCGTGATTTCGTTATTCACACGCCTTTAATGTGGTTAGATAAAGCACAAACATGGGAACTTGCTGATAACCTTGGTGTGTTAGATTACATTCGTGAAAATACATTAACATGTTATAACGGTATTATTGGAGATGGCTGTGGCGAATGTCCTGCCTGTCAACTTAGATCACGAGGGCTTGAACAATATCTTGAACAAAAAGGAGTAAAATAAGTATGCTACAACAAATTTATCCTAGTGTTAGTCACCCATATCAATTCGAACTTAATAAAGATTTTAACTTTTCAGCAGCTCATTATATTCCAAGCGAAGATGCTGGAAAATGTATGCGTACCCATGGTCATACGTATTTTGTAAATATTACTATCGTTGGAGATGAATTAGATCACAATGGCTTTTTAGTGAATTTCAGCGATTTAAAACAATTGATTCATGGACAGTTCGACCATTATTTACTTAATGATTTAGTAGAGTTCAAAGGCAAAAGTCCTTCTACTGAAATTGTCGCTCAAACAATTTATCAAATGGTTCAATCATACCTTAATGAACAAGATAATAATCCTAAGTGCGTTCAAGTATACTTGCGCGAGACGCCTACAAGTTATGTCGTATTTCGTCCTAAGGATGAGCAATAATGGCTAAAATACCTGTATTAGAAGTCTTTGGTCCAACCATTCAAGGAGAGGGTCGTGTTATAGGTAGAAAAACAATGTTTGTACGCACTGCAGGTTGTGATTATCGTTGTAGTTGGTGTGATTCAGCCTTTACTTGGGATGGAAGCGCAAAAGAAGATATTCAATTAATGACTGCTGAAGAAATATATGCCAAATTACGTGAAGTTGGTGGAGATAACTTTAACCATGTAACGATTTCTGGTGGTAATCCCGCTCTTATAAAAGGAATTCAAGAATTGGTTGATCTATTCGAAACACATCATATTCAAACTGCTCTAGAAACTCAAGGTAGTAAATTCCAACCTTGGATGACTCAAATCAATGATTTAACTATCAGCCCTAAACCACCAAGTTCAAAAATGAAACCTAATTTAGATATTTTAGATAGCGTTATTGAGCAATGCGTACCTGAATCATTAAATTTAAAAGTGGTCATCTTTGAGGAAGATGATTTTGATTTTGCTAAAATGATTCATCATCGTTACCCTACTATTCCTTTCTATTTACAAGTAGGCAACCCATATTTAGATGATAATGTTGATAACCATACTGCCAAATTACTACAACGCTATGAAAGTTTAGTAGACCGTGTAATGACAAGTAGTGATATGAACAATGTTTACGTATTACCTCAATTGCATACTTTATTATGGAGTAATATGAAGGGAGTTTAAAATTTAGTTAATATAACTTTAACATTTTCGAGTGTTATATAATGATTAACTTTATATTAATTGATATAATAATTGAATGAAATATTGCGGATAGGAGCACATCATGATTTTATATTTATTAATTAATATTGCCGTAGTATTGCTCATAGTCGGACTTGATTTATATTTTCACCAATTTAAACAACTTAGATTTAGCTCCATATTAATAGCTATTTCTCTTAATGCCATTATTGATTTGTTTATCGTGTCAAAATATAATTTCATATCAATCTATACGATGATTTTGTTAATTGCATGGGCATTATTACAACTCTATTTAAACAAAAAAATTCATCCTTTTATCATAAAAGATCAAAAATTTATCGCAATGATATTTGCAATTGTAGTGAGTTTATCTCAGTTTATTACAAATATATCAAGTGAACAGTCACTCTACATGTCATTACCATATTTAGCACCTGCAATTTTTCTTATTGGTGCCATTTTATTATTTGTAGGTACGTTCGAATCATCAGAACTTGAATATTTACCATTTTTAAAATCTATTAAATACCCACTTACAATTGGTACAATTATAATTATGATTGCGTTTATTGCTATGATGATACTTACACCATTTTGGTATGTATTTACTATTATATATGTACTATTCATGTTGTTTATCATCTGGCAACATATATTTAAGTAACATTTATCAACTTATAAATGTTACTTTTTTTATTTATTCAATTATAAAATCATTAAAGTCTCAACCACAATATTAAAAACTCACAAGTATAAGTGATATCCCTATACTTGTGAGTTTATTTAATGTACATGCTCTTTATATTTTTCGTTATTTTGTGAAGATTGGTATGACGTTTGTTGTCTATTTAAATCTAATCTTTTAATTTGATTATAGTGATGTGTTTGTTCTTTTTTAGCTTCAGTAGTTTTTAAATTATCATTTGTGTTATGTGCTTCTGATTCTTGATCAGGTTCTATATTCGTAGCTTGAACTATATATTTAGGTCGGCGTTTCACTTCATAGTAGATACGTCCTATATATTCACCAATGACACCAATCGACATCAACTGAATACCACCTAATAGTAAAATCGCTGCAATAGTAGTGAAGTAACCAGGTATATTAACACCAGAAATTATTATATTGATTAGTAAATATACGATATAAAGAACACTTAAAGAAAATGTGAACATTCCAAGATAAATCATCATTCTCAATGGTTTATTATTAAATGAAATTAAACCATCAATTCCGTAGTTAAGTAATTTAGCAAATGACCATTTTGATTCACCTGCTTCACGTTCTACATTTTGATATGTGAACACTTTCGTATTATAACCAATCCATTCAAATAACCCTTTTGAAAAACGATTATATTCATCCATAGATGTAAGTGACTGTACTGCACGTTTACTTAATAGCCTAAAGTCTCCTACACCGTCTTCAAATTGGATATCTTCTACAAAGGCGTTAATTAACTTATAGTACATGCGAGTCATTGATTTTCTCGCAAAATTTTCACCTTTACGATCACGCTTAGCAATTACTTGATCATAACCTTCGTTATATCCTTCAATCATTTGTGGAATAAATTGAGGTGGATGTTGAAGGTCTGCATCTATCATTATAACTGCGTCACAACTATGACTGTGTTGATAACCAGCAATCATAGCAGCTTCCTTACCAAAATTTCTACTAAACGAAATATATTTTACTTGATGATCTTCAAGTGCCAGACTTTGTAGATGATCAATAGTTGAATCTTTACTGCCATCATCTATGAATAGCAAATCGTATTCGTATTGCTTATCCACGCTGTCTTGTTTCATTATTTCAGTCAATTTTTCATATGTCTTTAATACGACTTCTCCTTCGTTAAAACAAGGAATGATGACCCTTATCTTCATTCAACGACATCCTTTTCTACAAAATGGTTTAGTATAAGTTTATCAAGTAGTAAATAAGATAATCTAGTTAAAGCCCTTGTATTTACAAAATCTTAATATCGCCTTAATGTTACTCATACTCTCTTTCTATCATTAAATTTTTACTTAAAACTCAATACATTTATTTTAAATCTCCTATAGCTACTTCATCTGGATCTTTATCTTGTCTAGCATTTTGGTTTAAGCTATCGATTTGAGCTACATCTGTAAGTTCAAGATTAAAATCTAAGATATCATAGTTTTCTTTAATACGACTTGGCGTCTTAGACTTAGGAATAATCATTCGATTATGTGCTAAATGCCAACGTAGCACAATTTGTGCAGGTGTTTTCTTATATCTTTTAGCCATATCTAAAATTACTGGATCATCTAATAAACCTCTATTTCTCATTAATGGCATCCACGCAGTGACTTTAATATCGTGATCATCACAATATTGTTGTAATTCATGTTGGTTAAAATACGGATGTAATTCGATTTGATTAATTTGAGGTGTAATATCAGTTTCCTGCATTAATTTTTCTAAATGATGTTGTTTAAAATTACAAACACCAATTGCTTTGACTTTTCCTTCATGGTATAACGTTTCTAATGCTTTATAAGATTCAATGAACAAGCCATTGTCTTCGCAAGGCCAATGAATTAAAAACAAATCTAAATAATCTAATCCTAAATTTTCTAACGATTTGTTAAAATATTGAATCGTACTGTCATAACCTTGGTAATCATTCCATAATTTAGAGGTAATAAATAAATCTTCTCTGTCAACATCAGTTTGTCTAAGTGCACGGCCGAGCGCTTGCTCGTTACCGTAGAAATATGCCGTATCAAAAGCACGATAGCCCGCTTCAATTGCTGAATTGACCACTTCATTCATTTCGTCATCAGTTATTTTATACACACCTAATCCAATTGAAGGCATAGGATAACCATTATTTAAGTATTGCGTATCATTAATTGTCATTAATATCCCACTCTTTCTCTTAATCTAGTTGTTCACGTTAGTAAGAATTTGTATACCATAATATATTACACGTAAGTAAAGACGCTTAAACATTGAAGTTTAAGCGTCTTTTGATTATTTATATTATTATTCAGATTGTTCATCTTCTGAATTGATATCGTAAGTTGGACGTTCTTGGTTATATTCATACTTTAAAGTTACCCAAATAATTTGGTGATTTTCAATTTCAGAAATAATCCAACGATCATACTCTGTATCAACAAAGTCATCTTTTTGTAAGTTTGTATTTTCAGATTGTAACCATCCGCCTATAGTATCAATATCTTCAGAGTCTTCGAATTCTATACCAAATTTTTCATTTAGGTCATCTAGTAGTACACGACCATTAATTTGATATTTATTATCCTCTAATTTAACAATATCATTTACTTCATCATCGTCAAATTCATCTCTGATTTCACCGACGATTTCTTCTAAAATATCTTCCATAGTTAAAATACCTGCCGTACCACCATATTCATCAATAATTAAACTAATATGAACATGTTCACGTTGCATTCTTACTAGTGCATCACTGATGCGCGTCGTCTCTGAGATCATAGGTAATTCATGGATATAGTTAGCAATCTTAATCGTTTTACCTGAAGCATATTCAGTTAAAAATTCTTTAACGTTTATAAACCCTTTGACATGGTCTTTATCGCCATCTTCAGTGATAGGGTAACGTGTAAATTGATATTCTTTAATCGTTTCTAAAAGCTCATCTACATTAAATGGTTCGTTCAATGTAATCATTTGAGTTCGGGGTACCATAATATCTTTAGCTTGTCTTTCATCAAAAGAAAAGATATTTTGCATATATGCAAGCTCTGTTTGGTTGATTTCTCCACCATTATAACTGTTATTAATTATAATCTTAATTTCTTCTTCTGACATTGCATCAGTTTGAGCATCAGGATCTACGCCAAACATTCTAATGATAACTCTCGCTGAACCATTCATTAACCAAATTAATGGTTTCATAACATTACCGAAATAATATAATGGTCTAGCATAAAGTAAAGCCATTTTCTCAGTATGCTGAATGGCAAATGACTTAGGCGCAAGTTCACCCAGTACAACGTGTAAATATGTTACTACTATAAACGCAATAACAAATGAAACTGTTGTTGTTAAAGCACTAGGTAAGTGCATTAATTCAAATAATGGATGTAATAATTTATCAAATGTTGGTTCACCTAACCAACCTAATCCTAATGAAGTTACTGTTATACCTAATTGACAAGCAGATAAATAATAATCTAAGTTGCTAATCATCTTTTTAACGACTTTAGCACCACTATTACCTTCCTCTGCCAATTGTTCAATACGCGTCGATCTTACTTTAACTAATGCAAATTCAGATCCGACAAATACTGTAGTTAATGCAATTAAAAGAAAAAATACTATTAAACTAATTATGGTCGTAGTTTCCAATTATTTCCCTATTTCTAGGGATTCACCTCCGTATTATATGTGTCACACATGGTTAACACGTAATTAAAATTTTCGAATTGACTTGAATTATATTTACATGCTAAGGCCTTCCCATTGCGACACCCCCTAAAAAAATGTAATTGATTTAATTCTATCATAGAATTTTTATATATTGTTGATTTATGTTTATAGATTTACAACATAACATTTAAAACTAATATCCCCTTTTAGTCAAGTTATTCATTATGACTAAAAGGTATGTGGTTGTCCATTTTTAATTGTTGTCTTTACATTGATATTATCGTCAACGATAACTATATCTGCATCTTTTCCTTCTTTAATACTACCTTTTGTTCGATCTATTCCTAATGCCTTTGCTTGGTTCCAACTTGTTACTCGCCATAAATCTTTGATTGAAGCGCCAGTGTATGACATTATGTTACGTAAACCATCATTCATTTTTAAAATACTACCTGCAAGTGCACCTGTATCTAGTCGTGCTTCACTATTACGTACAATGACGTTTTGACCACCTAAATCGTATTCACCTTCTGGCATACCTTTTGCTCTCATAGCATCTGTAATGAGATATAAATGTTCATTACCTTTATTTTTATATGCCAATGCTACTGCAGCAGGATGAGAATGAATACCATCTACAATAATTTCAGTATTTAAATTTTGATTTAACCAAGCTGCACCAAAAACACCTGGATCTCTATGACCAAAACCAGTTGCAGCATTATATAAATGTGTAATGTGTTTAGCACCATAATCTACAGCATTGTTTGCTTCTTCAAAGGTCGCCACAGTATGTCCCATTGAAAATATAATGTCATTATTGAGCGATTTTAAAGTGTCTATTGCACCTTCAACTTCTGGTGCAAAGGTTATAATTTTAATTAATTGATTTGCAGTTTGTTGAAACTGGTTTATTTTATCAGCCGTTGGTCTTTGAACATATTTGGGATGCTGAGCGCCAACTTTATGTTCAGATATAAATGGTCCTTCAAGATGTATGCCTACGATTTCAGCGGCTTGTTGTACGTCTTGAATTTGATGATAATTAGATATATTTTGTAGTGCTTGTTTAATACTTTCATCTGATTGTGTCATCGTTGTCGCTAAAAATGACGTCGTTCCTTCTGATAATAACTGTTCGGCTAGATGTTTCAAGCCCTCTTGTGACGCATCCATAGCATCTTCACCATATCCACCATGAATGTGTATATCGATAAATCCTGGAATAACATGATGTCCTTTAGCGTCTATTGTTAGGTATTTTCCTTTAAGTTCATTTAATCTCTCTATATTAAAATTCGAACCAATTTCTAATATTTTTCCATCTTTAATATGTATATAACCTTGTTCAATTTTTTGGCTTTCAGTATATATTTGCCCATTCACAATGATATATTCTTCCACTACTAATACCTTCTTTTCTAATTCATTTAATACGATTGTTATTTTACTATAACCTTTAAATTTATTCATATCATACAGTTCAATAAAGTTATTAAAAATAAAATACCCTTGTCGAATTAACGACAAGGGCTTGAATCTATTATTCATCCATAGCTTTTGAAGCTTCAATTTCATTTTCAGTTAATTTTGGTTTTAAGAAACCGTAGATTAGAGCAGAAATGATTGTACCAATCACAATAGCTAATAATGTTTGTAAAATATGACTGAAATCAGTTGTTGCAATAACAAAGATACCACCATGTGGGGCATTAATTCTTGAACCTAAAGCTAATGCTATAGCACCACTTATGCCTGAACCAATCATCATAGATGGAATAACTCGAATTGGGTCAGCTGCTGCAAATGGTATAGCGCCTTCAGTAATGAATGATGCGCCCATTACATAGTTAGGAACAATTGAACCTCTTTGTTCTTTAGTAAATTTCTTTCTAAATAATAGCATAGCAGTTGCAATTGCTAATGGTGGAATCATACCACCTATCATAGCTGCTGTAATCGGTGCTGCATTTCCTTCAGTAAGTGCAGCAGTTGCGAATACATATGCTGCTTTATTGAAAGGTCCACCCATATCGATGGCCATCATTGCACCAATAACTAAACCAAGTAACATAATGTTTGAACCTGAAAGACCATTTAATCCGTTTAATAATAAATTGTTCAACCATGAAGCTGGTGGATTAAATACATAAATCATTAGCAATCCAGTTACAAGTACAGATAGTAACGGATAAATTAACGTTGGTTTTAAACCTTCTAATGCTTGAGGTAAATTACGTGTAATATATTTAATACCTTGTGTTAAGTAACCTGCTAAGAAACCTGCAATAATACCGCCAATAAAGCCTGAATCACCTGAAATAGCTAACATACCACCGACTAAACCAGCTGCAAATCCTGGCTTATCTGCAATACTACGAGCAATGAAACCTGCTAATACTGGAATAATTAAGGCAAAAGCACTGTTTTTACCAATATTCCATAGTTGTTCTGCAAAAGCATTGTGTTCAGCGCTCTTTGGATCAAATGAGTTAGGTCCAATAATAAACACGATAGCCATGATGATACCACCAGCAATAACTAATGGTAGCATGTTAGAAACACCATTCATTAAGTGTTTATAAAACGCTTTTCCTGGACTTAATTTTTCTTCATTATCATCTTTGTTACTTGATGATCTATCTCCGCGGGCAACAAATGGTTTACGACTAGTATCTAATGCTGTGTTAATTAATTCTTCTGGACGTTTAATACCATCTGCTACTGGTACTTCTACTACATTTTTACCATCGAAACGGTCAGTTTCAACATGTACATCTGCTGCTACAATAATACCAGAAGCTTTTTCAATATCTTTTTCAGTTAAATGGTTTTTAATACCACTAGAACCATTCGTTTCAACTTTAATTTTTATGCCCATTTTCTCAGCTTGTTTTTTCAATGCGTCACGAGCCATATAAGTGTGAGCGATACCTGTTGGACAAGCTGTTACTGCAAGTACATATGGTTCATTATCTTCTGTTGAACCATCAGCTGCTGCAGCCGCTTCAGCTTCATTTTGTTGTGCTTCTGCTTCTTCTTCTTTTGTAGCTTCATCATCAGCATTATCGATAATTTGTAATACTTCTTCTGGTGAAGAGGCATTGATTAATTTTTCACGTACGTTTTCATCCATTAAAATACCAGATAATTTAGCTAAAGCATCTAAATGCGTTTGTGCCCCACCTTCAGGAGCGGCAATCATAAAGAATAGGTGTGCAGGTTGCATATCTAAGCTTTGATAATCCACGCCTTCCTTAGATTTACCAAATGCGATTGCTGGCGATTTAACCGCTGCAACTTTCGCATGTGGAATGGCAATCCCTTCACCAATTCCTGTTGTACTTTGAGATTCACGATTATGAATGGCTTCTTTAAATGATGGTACATCACTTAATTTGCCAGCTTTATCTAGTTGATTCACTAACTCATCAATAACACCATTTTTATCTGATGAAGATAAATCCATTGCTATCGTTTCTTTTGTCAATAATTCTGTTATTCTCATATTATTCACTCCCCATCAAGTACAGAAATCGTAACTTGTGATTTTATATTTTCTATTGCATCTTTTGTAGCTAAATCTGCGTCAAATGCTGTAGCTGTCCCTGAAGCAACGGCTTGTTTAAATGCATCTTCTATTGATAATCCCGTAGCCAAACCTGCTACCATCCCAGCAACAGTACTATCACCTGAACCAACAGTATTAACTACTTTCCCTTGAGGGTTAACTGCTTTAATACTACGTTCGCTATCTACATAAATTGCACCGTCCCCGCCTAGTGAAACAATCACTGACTGTGCACCTTTATCTAAAATTTGTTTACCGTATTTAATGACGTCCTCGTCATTTTTAATTGAAGTATTAAACATAACTTCAAGTTCGTCTTTATTCGGTTTTATAAATAATGGATTATATTCTAAAACCGTTTCAACTAATTCTTTTTCTGCATCTACTACTAATTGAGCACCAGTTTGTTGAGTGATTTTCGCAATTTGTGCGTAGGCGTCACTTGGAATACTTTTCGGTACACTTCCTGCTACGATAACAATATCTTCTTTGTTTGTTTTCTTAATTTGATCTAATAGTGATTGAAATTGAGCATCTGTTACGTTAGGTCCTTGTGCATTTATTTCTGTTTCTTTGCCAGTTTTTAACTTAACGTTAATGCGTGTATCTTCATCTACTTGAACGAAATCAGTTTGGATATCACTATCTTTTAGTGTCTGAGCAATAAAGTCACCTGGAAATCCACCTGCAAAACCTAATGCAGTAGAATCAACATCTAAAGTCTTTAATACTCTAGATACATTAATACCTTTGCCACCTGCAAATTTATTTGCATCTTTAGCTCTATTTAATCCATCTATTTGGAAGTCATCTACAAACATGACATAGTCTATCGATGGATTGAATGTAACTGTATATATCATAAAATTCCTCCTAAAAATCGATATTGCTCTCTAAAATCATCATTGACATGGTTTTCAATGCCACGTTTAGACGTAATGATTTGAGTATTGTCACGTGCTGGAACCCTAGCAAAATAAACTTGATTGAACTTAGTTTCATCTACAACGACAAAGCTTTCATTAGAAATTCGCATCGCAGTTTCTTTTATTAATGCTTCTTGTTCATCAGGTGTCGTTAATCCATATTTCTCATCTATACCATTCATTCCGATGAAAGACTTATCAAAGCAATAACGTCTCAAAGTTTCTAAAGCGCTAGATCCAACAGTAGCAAAAGTATTCGCCTTAACTTGACCACCCAACATTAACGTTTTAAAGCCTTTTTTAAGTAATTGTTCAACGTGTGTTAAACCATTTGTTACAACGATGATTTCTTTTGCATCTATGTAAGGTATCATTTCTAACGTTGTTGAACCCGCATCTAAAAATATACAGTCATTATCACTAATTTGTTGCGCAGCTTGTCTAGCAATTTCTTTTTTCTCTTGTGAGTTTTGCGTTAATTTTTCTGTTAATCTTGGTTCTACTATTCGATTATGACCAATCGTCGCACCACCGTGGATACGTTGTAATTTTCCTTCTTGTTGTAACTTTGATAAATCTCTTCTAATAGTAGAAGAACTACAACCTGTTCTATCCATTAATTCTTGGAGTGTAAGAAAATCTTTATTCTTTAATTCTTGTAAAATTAAGTTGTGTCGTTTCTCAGATATCAAAGTAACCACCCCATTTCACTTATCATTATAATGAGTACGCTTACAAATTTCAATCATAAATTGTCAAAATCAATCAAAAACAATCATTTTGTGACAAAAATAACACAGAAATATATGTAATCGTCAAAATTCAACTTATTACAACATATTTCTGTGTCATTATTATCATTTTATATTTGTTTTTATTAATTTTGGATGATTGGCTCTACTTTTGCATTTGTCATAGAAATTAAGTCTTCCACCCCTATAATCATTTGCATACCTCTTTGTCCACCACTTACGTATACTTTATCGAGTTGTCGTATAGATTGATCTATAACAGTAGGAAATAAATGTTTCATTCCTATAGGTGAACAACCACCTCGAATATATCCAGTAACTTGCTTCAATTGATCTAAAGGCATTAAATTTAACTTTTTCTCGTTTACAACGTGGGCAGCTTGTTTCATGTCTAACGTTTCATTTACTGGTATGACAAATACAAAATGATTATGGTTGGCATTTTCTAATACAAGTGTTTTATATACTTCTTCTACTTTAGCATTAACAAGTTTGGCTATTTGTTCACCTGTTTGGTGTTCTGCAGTCACTTCAAATATATTAGTTTTATAGTTAACTTTCGCTCTATCTAACATTCGCATTGCATTCGTTTTTTTCGTTTTACTCATTATGTCACCTCTAATATTACTTTACTAATCGCATTTCATTTTACCACTAATACGTTATATATTGTAAACGCAAAAAATAACACATACTCTTTTAAAAAAAGTACGTGCTATTGTATTTCTGAATGATTTGCCCCTACTTGCCCATTACCATTCACTGAGATATTTGTTTGTTGATTTTTCTGTTGATTCACATATAAATACTTTGAATCTTGTTGTTGTTGATTAACTTGTTTTAAATCGTATTGTTCATCTAAATGTTTATTTGCATAATTAATTGCAATAACTTTGCGTTCTCTTGGCGTAAAGTCAGTTTCTGATAATCTATGATTGTCTTTTTTTACATATGTAGTCTTTTGATGTTTTACATCGTTATTATTATTATTGTCATTTTTTTCAGAAGCTTTGGCTGTTTTAAAGTCAGTTATTTGAGTTGTTTTCTCTATAACAGAAAGTTTATTTGCTTTTGAAAATGTACAAATGGTTTGATGTACTTTAGCTAATGCGTTTTGATTCGTTGCTAAAAATATTAAACCAATTAAACAAATAGTCAAAATAACTGCAAATATACTCAATAATAAGTTTTTCAAATTCATCCCCTTACCCACATTTCTTAATTGATTTTTGTCTATCTTAACATAGTCATATTCAATTTCAGTTATGTAGGTCACAATTTAAATAGATTGTAATATTTGTAACAGTATTATTACTAAAGTTGTTATTTTTGTTACATAAAATCATTAAAAAACGAAATAACTCGATTTGATTCTTTATTTTAATCTATTTTTTACATCAAAATTTATTTCTTTAGTTTCTAATTGTTCGAATACTATATCAAAAATTTAAAAAGTTTTACTATTTTAAAAAGGTGCTATGTTTTCAAAAATACCAATTTATCAAAAAAGCTGTTCACGTACATCAAAAAGTACAATGAACAGCTATCATTTTAAAATTTACTTTTGAGTGATATTTTTTCTAACTACTTTTTCAATAAATATAATGACAATACCACTTAATGATACAGCTATTGCCATATATAAAGGAAATTCTATGTTCACATCAAATAAGGCACCAGCTACTAATGGTCCCATAAAATTCCCCATACTAGTAAATGTTGAATTGAGTCCGCCTGCAAATCCTTGACGATTACCTGCTATATTTGAAAAATAATTTGTAATAGCCGGTCTAATCATGTCAAATCCTATAAAAACAATGAAACTAATTAGCATTATAGTCCAATAACCTTGTGCAACAATAAGCATCACTAGAACGATTGCTGAATATAATAATGACCAAGCTATAAAGTTTAACTCACTAGTATACTTCATGAATTTATCAAAGAAGAAAACTTGGAATAGTGCGCCAAAGATACCGCCACCTGTGATTGCAATTGAAATATCTTTTGGTGTGTAACCTATTTTGTCTGATGTATAAAGTGAAAATAGTGTTTCAAATGCTGATAATCCGAATGCAAGCACTAACGTTAGAATTACTGGTGTTAAGAAAACTTTCCAATTAATTTTAGTTAATAATTCTGGATCATATTGTGGGAAACCAGCAGTTGTGACTTTTTTCGGATTGTGAATAACAATCAATGACATAATAAATGCGATAATACCTAGACCACCTGCAAAGTAGAAAGGTAATCTATGTGAAATCTCTGCTAAAAATCCCCCAAATCCAGGTCCTAAGATAAAACCAGAATTAATAATCGCAGACATATAACCAAAGTTTTTTGCTTTATCTTGCGATGGTGAAATATCGGCAATAAGACCGGTAACACCCGGCATAACCATACCTGCACTTAGTCCACCTAAAACACGTGAAATAATTAGGATTGAAAATGAATGACCCATCGCAAACATAAATTCAGAAATTGAAAATAAGACTAGACCTATACATATAATTAATTTTTTTCCTAATTTGTCTGCTAATCCACCACCAAAAGGTGAAATAATCATTTGCGCTAAAGCAAACACAGCAACTAGTATACCTAAATCGCTACCTTTTAACCCTAAATCTTTAAGATAAACAGGTAGTACTGGAATAACCAGTCCAATTCCTAAGAATATTAGAAATATATTAAAGTAGAGTGTAAATAATTGTTTTCTCATAATGGTGTCCCCCTCTCTAACAATGCATAAATTACTTAATATGACATGATTCGTTTAAATAAATTCTTATTATACATGAAAGATTTGTTTTAAAAGTCCGTTCATTGTAATACATTTTCAAAAAAATTAACAGTAAGGCGTTTTAATAATGTAATCATTTAATTCCAATCTTATTTTACTATAATAAATATTTAACTTTCATACTCTTTTAGTTGATTACTGTTACTCATAGCGATATTATTAAAACTCAAATATTTTTTACGCTTTAAAAGAAAAAAATATTAAATCAAATTTCAAAAACGATGTTATGAAAGTAGTGTTTATCATGCAACCTCGATATATAGCAAGAATCTATTTTATCATTCTATTTACTATATCCTTGTTCGAAACAAAAATATTCAACTTTATGACTTTAAATTTATTTTTAGCATATATTCCATTTGAATTGTGTTTATTATTAAAGCTATTTAAACCTATGAAGAAATTTGAATGGCCATTATTTGTCATATTTGGAATGATCTTTTTATTACTTGTTCCAAATACCTTTTACATGATTACTGATTTAATTCATTTAAACCAATTTCAATTCAACTTCTTAATTGGATTAAACTTAAAAGAATGGATTTTCTTTACTTATTTAATGCTAGGTGTCTTTTTAGCAATGTATGTTATGATATTGATTTTCATGGAAATCTTACATTTTACAACACATATTTGGTTGAACCGAGCATTAGTTATTATTCTTATGTTTTTAAACGGTTTAGGTATTTACATGGGTCGTTTTTTAAGAATTCATACTGTTTATTTAATCAATGAACCCCTTAAAATCTTTTACGAAGTTATAAGTGTGTTTAATCTTAAAACATTTATATTTGTATTATTAATGGTCATCATGCAATCAGCAATCATTTTATTTGTAAAAGGAGTTCGACTACAAAAATGATTTTTAACTTACTTATCTTATTGGCAATTATTGTAATTATGCAGCTCATTATCGGACATTTTATTCACGATATTGGGTTTAGCTATGCTAAAAGTATTATTTTAATGTTTTTACCTCTCGGAATAGGATTGTTTATTTTACAAGTTTTTTATTATGAACGACGTTTTCCTAATTGGAATGTTCCATTAGGCGTTAAATTACGGTTAAAATATATGTATATTTTAACGTTTTTCGAATATGTAGCAGTGTACGTTTGCTTATTTTGGCTTAAATAAAATCTCATGGTTGTTAATAGTAATGACATTTTGAATATTGCACTTCAAAATACTACTATTAACAACTTTTTTTATGACAATGACTTGAATAATGACATTACTCGCTCGCGGCTATCGTTATGATTCACCATTTGTTTAGGGTAATCTTGACCTAATTCAATCCCTTGCTGCTTCAATTTCTTTTGATTTTTCTTGGTATCATGCAATAACTTTGCATCGACATCATTAAAAACGGGTAACCATCTTTTTATATATAATGCTTTAGAATCAAAACGTTCACTCTGTCTCATCGGATTAAACATTCTGAAATATGGCACGGCATCTGTACCAGTTGATGCAGACCATTGCCATCCATGAACATTAGACGCACTATCATAATCAATCAGTTTATCTTTAAAATATGCTTCTCCCCATGTCCAATCTATTAATAAATCTTTAGTTAAAAATTGAGAGGTTACCATTCTCATTCTATTATGCATATAACCAGTTTGATTGAGTTCTTCCATTGCAGCATCAATAATTGGAAAACCTGTTTCTCCATTTTTCCATTTTGTAAACTGATGTTCATTATTTACCCAATCAATGTGTTGGTATTTTTCTTTAAATGCTACATTTGCAGTTTCTGGATATTGCGTCATTAATACATAATAAAACTCTCTAAAAATTAACTCTCTTATAAAAGCTTCATAATTTGATTCATCTATGTCATAACCTTGTAGTAAATCATTAAATACTTGAATAATATCAATAAGACCATATGCCAAAGCAATGCTAAGTTGACTGGTCAATACTTCAGGAAGATATTCTCTATTTGAGTCATAATTTTGAATATCATGTTCTAAAAAACTTTGCCATTGTTGCTGAACGTCTTTTTCTGATAATCCTCTATCTTCAACATCCAATTTCAATTTCTTTTCAGACGTTGATGTTTTATTGGCTATATCTTTTAATTTGTATTGATCTATTTTTCTTTGCATGACGTATGGGCGCCATTTTTTATAAAAACTTGTAAACACTTTATATGGTTCGCCTTGATTATTAAATGTTTTCTTCGGATTAAAATAATGTTGTACTCTTATGGGTTGGACTTCAATTGAAGCTTTATTGAAATGTTGTTTTTGATGAGGATAGTCATATTCTTCTTTATGATAACTCATAATATCACTAGCCATAACAACCTTATCCAACTCTTGTGACTCACAAAATTCAATTAATTGATCGTAATCAATCATATTTACTGAAATATGATTGTTATGTAATTCATTTACAAATTTCTTTAACGTACCTTTATAAAATGTCTCTTTTAATTGTGAATGATCTCCAAATTGCTCTACAGGAATGATAAACACACATGATTCAATATCATCTAAGCGCTGATAAACATACGCTAATAATGGATTATGATTTATTCTAAAAACTCGATTTAATACAACACCTATTTTCATTCTATTGTTACCACCTATTATTTTTTATAGTTTGTTTAATACCCTACTATGAGTTTAATTAATACATTTAAAAATAATAAATATATGCTGCAATCAATAATAATGAAGTAAATAAAAATCCAAATATTAAAATAAGCTTGAGAACAATAGTTGCTCTCAAGCTCTTATAAATCATAGCTCTGATATTTTCCAAGAAATAAAACAAAACCTATAGCTATATTTTTATACTAAACCTAACCATTTCCAGTAAGTTAAACTGAAAATAATAACAAGAATGTATCCAACAATAGTTAATGGAATACCTGATTTCAAGAAATCTTTAACAGTAAATGTGTCAGTTCCGTATGCAAGCATGTTTTGAGGTGCACTTACTGGTAATAAGAATCCAAAACTAATAACAAATTGTTGTATTAATACAAATCCAATAGATTGATCTCCTAAATGTAACGTAGATGTTAGTGAAATAAAGACAGGAATCAATGCAGAAGATAAACTAGTAGCACTCGCAAATCCTAAGTGTATTAAAATATTAAATAATGTAATGAGTGCTATTGTCGCAATAATTGGTAATCCTTTAAGTCCCATCAACCCGAATGTTTGGTCACTTAACCATTGTGCGGCACCTGTTTTTAACAATACATTACCTAATGAAATACCAACACCAAATACAATAATTGTGCCCCAAGGTATTTTCTTTTCTACGCCTTTCCAAGTAATTACACCAACTTTAGGCATCAACATAATACCTAATGCTATTAATGTAATTGAAGCAGAATCAATAGGATGTAATACCTTTTCAGTTGACCAAAATAGTAATAATAAAACTGAAATAATAATTAAACGCCATTCACGAGGTTTAACAGGACCTAATTGATTTAATTCTTCTTTAATTAGCGCTTTCCCACCCTCAATAGATTCTCGTTCTGGCGGCATGACTTTTATCATAATAAAATAAAGGGCAATAGACATTAGTATTGACCATGGTGCAGCATATAAGAACCATTCGCCCCATGAAACGTCATGGCCTAAATTTTGGTTAATAAAATTAATTGCAACAATATTTTGTGCTGCAGCTGTTTTAATACCTATATTCCAAATCGAAACAGCTTGAACAGATGTAATAATTAAAAGTGAAGCAAGTTTACTTTCTTTTGATACTTTAAATGCTGCGATCATACCTAATAATATAGGTACTACAGCTCCTGCTCTTGCAGTTGCAGAAGGAACAAAAAATGCTAGTACTATGGAAACAAGAATAGCACCAATAACAATGTTCTTTGTTTTATTTCCAACAATAGATAATACTAATAATGCTAAACGTTTGTGTAAGTTCGTTTCTTGCATAGCAGCTGCTAAAAATAATGCTGCTGCAACTAAGGCTACTGCAGATGTAGAGAAACCACTAAACGCTTGTGTTAAAGCATTATTAGTCCCTAACATCTCACTACCTTTTATAATAGCATCACCATTTTTGGGATTACCTAATTGTTCTGATAAGTTTTGAACTGGACTAAACCCAAGTAACAGTATGATTAAACCTAAAATTAACGTCGCTGAAACAGGGTAAGACACCGCTTCTGTCACCCACATAATTACTGCAAATGCTAAAATAGCTAAAGCCATTTTAGCCATAATAGGCAACCCAGCTGGTGTAGGTAAAAGTATAATGGCAATTAATATAACAAAGCTTACAATTATCCATATAGGCTTATAGCCTTTTTTCTCTTTCTTACCTGGTTGGTTATGAACATTCTGGGAGGATTGTTTTGCTTTAGACATGTGCACCTACTCCTTATTATCATTATCTTGTTACTATAAATTATATCAAGAAAACGCTTTATCCAATATAACCAATTACAAAAGACACACAATACTCAATTTTCAAAATAAATATTATACAACTAACTAAACTACACTCAATTAAATGTTTTAATCTATGTTAAATTTAATTGGAAATGAATTATTTTAGTTTGTATTTAAGCGTTTCTTTAACCTTTTCCACTGATAATGCTGATTTATCCAATTGTTCACGTTCAGAATCACTTAAATTCAACTCAACGATATTTTCCACACCATTTCTTCCTAATTTCACAGGTAATCCTAAACAAATATCGTCATATCCATATTTACCTTGAGCATACGTAATTGCTGCTAATATACGATGCTTATCTTTCAATATTGTTTCAACCATTTCATAAACCGCTGCAGCAGGAGCATAATAAGCTGAACCATTTCCTAACAATTGAACTATTTCAGCACCGCCTTTGCGTGTTCTATCAACAATCTGTTCTATTATATTTTGTTCTAATAATTCAGCTATTGGAATGCCATTGACTTGAGTAGAATTGATTAATGGCACCATTGTATCGCCATGTCAACCTAATACTAAGCCTTGTACGTCTTCAACAGAAACATCAAGTTCTTTGGCAATGAATGTTTGATAACGCGCACTATCTAATACACCGGATTGTCCTAATACTTTATTTTTAGAAAATCCAGAAGCAACTAATGCAGAGTATGTCATAGCATCTACAGGATTAGTTAATACTATGATAATGGCATTCGGTGAATATTTAGCTATTTGTTGTGCACTAAGGTGAACAATATCTTCATTAGTTTGTATTAAATCATCTCTACTCATTCCTGGTTTTCTAGCAATTCCTGCAGTTATGACTACAACATCTGAATCTTGTATTTCAGAATAATCAGCAGTTCCTTTAATATCTACATTAAAATTAAATATTGGAGCACTTTCTAGTATATCTAACGCTTTACCTTTAACCACATTTTCAGACTGTGGTCTATCAACAACAACTATGTCAGCGCTTTCATTTTGAGCCAAAATAAAAGCCAATGTAGAGCCAGTTTGCCCTGCACCAATAATCGAAACCTTATTTCGTTTATTCATCCTGCACACTCCCCAATCATTAAATATTAAAAAATAAAACTCTGATATTTCAATATTATTATAACATTGAAATATCAGAGTTTTTTAGTTGTATGTGTAATTTATTTTTTAATTTGACCAAAAATTTCATGATTTATACCAAAAACATATAACAGCGTAAAGAATGCTGCTCCGCTTAATATAGTTAACACAAGCGTTAATATGAGTGTACGTTTAAAGTGACATATAAATGCAATAAAAAGTAGTCCTAAATTATACGCAAATAACAATCCGAATAAGGTCATTGTCACTAATATCTCGGGATAAAAAATATTGCATAATAGTACAATGACTGCAAATATTAAATAAGGAATCATAATTAAATTACGTTCAAATTTAAGTTGTTTCTGTCGTTTATCTTCATTATTCATTCTTTATAAATCCTTCCTAACATTTAATTATAAAATATCTCGACCTAATGCCGCAGTGTATATATCAAACCACTCTTGATCAGTTAATTCAACATTTAATCCAGCAGTAGCTGCATCAATTTTTTCAATAGATCGTGTTCCTAATATTGGCATCACCTCATTAGGATGTCTAATTAACCAAGCTATCATAATAGCAGAAACGTTCACTTGATATTTATTTGCTAAAGGTTCAATGACTGACATGAGGCGTCTACTTTTATCGTCAGAAGTATCAAACAGCTTACCTCCCGCAAAAGGACTCCAAGCCATCACTTTAACTTGATTTTGATACATTTTATCCATTACACCATTATGTAGTATATCTGTTTGATATGGTGACAATTCAAGTTGATTGATACTAATGTGCAACTTATCATGATTAAGACTTTGTTTTAATAAATCATATTGCGTTTCATTAAAGTTAGATACTCCAAATGATTTAATTTTACCTTCATTAACCAATTCTTTTAGAGCATCTGTAATTTCATCGGGATTCATTAATGGTGACGGTCTATGAATCAATAAACTATCTAAATAATCTACATTTAATCGTTCTAATGAATGATTTACTGACTTAATAATGTGTTGGTGGCTATGATCATATCGGTGTCCATCTGTAAATGTTTGAGTTTCAGATGGTAAAACAATACCGCATTTTGAAACAATTTGTATTTGTTCACGCAATTGTGGTGATAATTTTAATGCTTTACCAAAAAGCGTTTCATTTTGATAATCGCCATAAATATCTGCATGATCCATAGTTGTAATACCACGTTCTACAAGTTGATTAATAAAACGATTTAATGCTTGATCTGATAGTTGCCATTCATTAGCCCGCCAAAATCCTTGCACAATTTTTGAAAAATGAACATATTGGTTAATTTGTGTTCTTTCCATTATAATCACGACCCTTATTTTTTATAATGTATTCACTTCAGTTAGGAACAGTTGAAATTTAAATTAAGTAAATTGTAACATATCCAATTTATTTCTGAGTCGATTTACATCTATATGTTCTCCTATAATCACTATCGTTAATGGCATTTCTTTAGCTATAGCCCCAAAGTCTGGCAAACCATATGAATATTGAAACTCAATTGTTTCATTAGGATTGTCTCTAAATTTTAAATAACCTTTTAATCTCAATACATTTTTCGGTAATTGCATAATAAATTGGTAAAATAATTGTCGGTCAATAGGACTAGTAAACGTATATTTCATACTAATAATACCGTGATGATGGTGATGTTGATGAAGTTTTGTTGTTTTATCTGTTTGGTTTCGAAGTTGACTGATGTCAAACTTTCCATAAGTAGTCAAAATATGCGGTGCACTCGGATTAATTTTATTTATTTCGTTCTCTATTTTATTTATTTCTTCAGAATCAACGCAATCCATTTTGTTAATGACTAATAAATCACTCATTTCAAGTTGCTCTTCCATTAACGTTTGTGTGGAACTAGTGTAATCATTCCTATTTAAAAATCTTTCAACATCCACTACACTTATAATTTGTGGCATGTCTATATTATCAACTATGGTTGGATCTTGACATGCAGCAAAGATTTCGATAGGATTAGCGACTCCTGTTGCTTCTATAATAATATGATTACAATCATCTTTTTGAATTAAAGATTGAATTTGATTAATTAAATCAGTTTTTAAGTCACAACACACACAACCATTAATAATTGATCGTACTTCTATATTTGAATCTAAATTTTGACTATCTACATCAAATGAGCCAAATTCATTCATAATCACTTTTATTTTCTCATCAATTTTTAATAATTCACTAATATAATGTGTCAGTAACGTAGTTTTACCACTACCTAAAAAACCGCTTATGATAGAAATTGATATTTTTCTAGATTTATTATTTTTCATTGTAAAATTCCTTTTCTATTACAAGTATTTTTAAAAATGATAACATAAATATTTAATTATCTTTTTGCTTGATTTAACGATAGATATCTTCTAAACTTTAAACATACTTTAATTTTAGCATGACATTGAATCACAGTGTGTTGTGAATTATATTCCGCACAACATAGACGGATTCCAATCCGAATAGAGAGAAAAACGGATAGAATGTCTGGAGGAGAACTTTAATGTCTGATCAACATAATTTAAAAGAGCAACTATGCTTTAGTTTGTACAATGCACAAAGACAAGTAAATCGCTACTATTCAAACAAAGTCTTTAAAAAGTACAATTTAACTTACCCACAATTCCTTGTATTAACAATTTTATGGGATGAATCTCCCGTAAATGTTAAAAAGGTTGTGACTGAACTAGCACTTGATACTGGTACAGTATCCCCACTATTAAAACGAATGGAACAAGTTGATTTAATCAAACGTGAACGTTCCGAAGTCGATCAACGTGAAGTATTTATTCACTTGACTGATAAAAGCGAAAAAATTAGACCCGAACTTAGCAATGCTTCTGAAAAAGTTGCAACTGCTTCATCATTATCACTTGATGAAGTGGATGAACTTAACCGTCTTTTAGGTAAAGTCATTGATGCATTTAATGAAGCTAAAGATAATTAATTAAGCTTTTGTCATGGTAATTTAAAGTTAAAGGTTAGAATCAAACACTTTCAAAGTATAAAAATGCTCTAAAGTACATCTCAGTGCTTTAGAGCATTTTTATTTTTCTAGAAACTATCAATCACATTTTTACTCATTGGTTCAATTGAGTTATTTTATATAAATATCCTTTATTTTGGATAAGTGAATGATAACTACCTGCTTCTTTGATTTCACCGTCTATCATAATTAAAATTTTATCAAAATATGGTAATAAACGTAAATCATGCGTAGCAACAATTAATGTTTTAGCTTGTTTATCAATTAATGTCATCAATTGATCCGTACGATGAGTATCTAGACCAGTAGTTGGCTCATCTAAAATCCATATATTAGCTTGATTTTTTAATAATAAACGTGCCATGCTTAATCGTTGAATTTCTCCGCCTGATAAAGTATTTCCATCCATTGTTATTTCCTGATTTAAAGCTAAATGACTCAAATTTAACGCTTTTAACGTATGTCGTATAACATCTTCATCACAATCTGTCAGTAAATTGTCTTTGATGGTTCCGTCGAATAATTGTTGTGATTGTAGTAATGCATTGATTTGATGATATTTTTCTTCTTCTTTAATTTGAAATACATCTGTTTGATTTAACGTTACCTGTCCGCTGCTTACTTGATATAATCCTAACAAAACATGTAATAGCGTACTCTTACCGCTACCAGATGGACCGATAATAGCGACACGTTCACCTTCTTTAATATGAAAAGAAACTTGATTCAATACTGGTAGTTCTTGATTGACATATTTAAATGTTACATCTTTTACTTCATATAAATCATGTTCATTAGTTTTGTCTGAATCTGTATATAGATGTTCTTTGGATATGTCATCGTTTTGAATAACTTCATTAATTTCTGATAACGATTGATCTGTATCTGCTTTATAAAAAGCTACATTACTCATTGGTACAGCTTGTTCAAACAAAGTTAATATCATTAATACAATACTGGTTAAATATACAACATCTAAAGAGTGTGTATGGACTTGAATAGCGCCCAAAACTAATGTAGCAAAAATTGATATCATAGCAATGATATTTAGTAAATAATCATAAACAGTTAAAAATCCCTGTTCTTTACTTTGCAATGCATCATATTGTTGTAAATGTTGTAATACATCATTCTTATAATCTTCGTCCTTATTAAAGCGTTGTAACTCTTGAAATCCTTCACGATAATCAAAAAATCTTGTTAAAAATTGTCTTTGTTGGTGTGATACTACTGTCTTCAATTTACGTGCCCTTTTAGCACTTAAAAATGGAACAAGCCATAATGTCAATATCATACTCGCTGCAATTAATATTGCATGTGCTGGGGAGATGAATAAATATACTGCTATCGTTATCAATGCAGTTATTCCTATGACAATAGGCGGATAATAAACTCTTAAGTATATGTTTTGTAATGCTTCTACTCTACTTACCATACGTGAAATTAAATCGCTAGAATTATATTTTCGATAAACATCTGGTACTACTCTAACTAGTCCTTTAAAGAATTGTGTTCTTACATTTCTTAACATAGTAAAGGTCGTACGGTGAGAATATAATCTTTCATAGTATCGAGATATCGCTCTTAAAAAACCAAATAGTTTAACCGAAACAACTAACACCATTAAAGCATATAATGGAGCTCCTAACGCACTTTCAGTAACCATATATCCACTTAGAAAGAACATCGCTAAAGCAACTAAACTCCCCACGACACCTATAGCTATTGCTATTACTAAATCTTTATCAATTTTAAATTGAATTCGTGACTTCATGATTCATCACCATTTTCTTTAACATTAACTGAAATATTTTTATCATTTTTAATAATCTCACCATCATGTATGTATAAACGTCGTGTTGCTTGTCTAATTGTGGAGTCTCTATGAGCAATTATAAGTTGCGTCGTTGCTTTAAATTGATGATGCATCACGCTTTGAATCACTTGTTCCGTTTCTATATCTAAACCAGTTGCTGGTTCATCAAGTATGACTAAGTCTGGTTCCATTACAAGTAAACGACACAATTCAATTCTTCTCATCTGCCCACCAGATAACATTTCTCCACCATCACCAATTAGCGTATGGATTCCATTTTTTAAAGATTGTACCTTTTCTTTTAATTGCACTTGCTCTAATGCTTCTAAAATAATGTCATCACTAACGTCATTAAACATTGAAATATTATCTTTAATTGTGGCAGTAAAAATGTATGGACGTTGACTTAAAATACCTATTTGCATTTGATCATATTTATATGAGACATGACCTTCTGTAGGTTTAAGAGATTGACTGATTAATTTAGCAAAGGTAGTTTTACCTGCCCCACTTGGTCCAACTAATGCGATGTGTTCATGTTCATTAATATCGAGAGTGACATGTTTAATTGAGAAGTCATTCCCCTTTTCATTACTATATTTAAACATGACGTTGCTTAAGCTTATAAGTGGGGATTGGTTTGTATGATAATAATTTATAGGTACACTATTTTCTGATGTACTTTCTAAATATTCAAATACAACATCACTTGCACCTTCACTTTGTTTGCCCGTATGAAACGCTTGTCCTAAATCCTTAATGGCATTATAAAATTCTGGAGCTAAAATAATAGCGATTGCTGCTGTTTTAAAATCAATCGTATGAAAAACAACGAGACTCAGTGCCGCTTCTAATGCTACAAGTCCAATTCCTAATAAGCTGATAAACTCTAACATTAAACTTGATAAAAATGCACTTCTCAAAATTTTCATTGTTAAATCTCTAAAATGTGTACTATCTTCATAGATTTTATTTTCCGTTTGTTTAGTTCGGTTAAATAATTTTAGAGTGATTAATCCTTGTGTCATATTGAGAAATCGTTGTCCAAATTGATTTAAATAAGTCATTTGATTCTTAGATTCATCACGAGTTTTCAACCCAAATATAATATAAAATAATGGAATGAACGGTGCAGTTATGATCATTATCAATGCTGTGTTTAAATGAACAAAGCACATCGCAATCATAATAGCTAAAGGAATCATCATTGACTTAAATACTTGCGGCAAGTAACTTTGATAAAATGGCGCAATACCATTTATTGTCTCTGTTAAAAGTGTCATTTCCTCACCAACTGATTGTGTTGATTGGTGGTGAATCACTCGTTGACGCAAGTCATGTTTAACTTTAATAGATAAACGGTTACCTAATAATTGATTACAAAAATTCAAAGTTGCACGTATCATCAATACTACAAAAATAAAACTGAGTATAATCATTGGCGATTGTTTTACTTTAAATAACATTATATTTAAAAAGTCTGCTATTGCTATATTCTGTAAAACTACAAATAATGCTAACAATATACATACTATTAGCATTAATGCAGGATAAATTTTATACTTAAATACTAATTGCATTAATTTTTTCACTAGATATTCACCTGATTTTTATTATAATCTCTATATTAAAGATTGAAAGATTAATGTACAACGATAGTGCTTTTGACAATTATATGACGACAAATCTTTCTCATACTTTGGTCTAGTGTTATTACTATTTGTAGCGTGCTTTGAAATGAGTATGCTATTATTATATGGTGAATTTGAAATAGTCAAAAAAACATTTAATATATGAAAGTAGGTACATTATGTTATTACTTGAATTAATCAAGGGGCTTATTTTAGGTATCGTAGAAGGTCTAACTGAATTTGCTCCTGTTTCCTCTACAGGACATATGATTCTTGTTGATGATATGTGGTTAAAGTCCACTAAATTTTTAGGTGAGCAATCAGCTTTCACTTTTAAAGTTGTTATTCAATTAGGTTCTGTATTTGCGGCAGCATGGGTGTTCAGAGAACGTTTCTTTGAAATATTACATATTGGGAAACATCAACCTGAGCAACAAGCGACTACTGGACGTCGTTCAAAACCAAAAAGATTGAATTTGATGCATGTTTTAGTAGGTATGATTCCAGCTGGTATTTTAGGTTTCTTATTTGATGATGTCATTGAAAAATATTTATTTAGTGTACCAACAGTTATGATTGGTCTTTTCCTAGGCGCAATCTACATGATTATCGCTGATAAGTATTCTGAAAAAGTAACTCATCCACAAACTGTAGATCAAATTAATTATTTCCAAGCATTCGTTATTGGTATTTCTCAAGCCATTGCTATGTGGCCAGGGTTCAGTCGTTCTGGTTCAACGATTTCAACTGGTGTCTTAATGAAAATGAACCATAAAGCGGCATCTGACTTCACATTTATCATGTCAGTACCAATCATGCTTGCAGCAAGCGGATTATCTTTATTGAAACATTATGAATATATTCATTTAGCGCATATTCCATTTTATTTATTAGGTTTCTTAGCTGCATTTATTGTAGGTTTAATAGCAATTAAAACATTCTTACATCTTATTAATAAAATCAAATTAGTACCTTTTGCAATTTATCGAATTATATTAGTAGTTGTCATAGCTATCCTTTATTTCGGTTTTGGTATAGGTAAAGGTATCTAATTAAACATTTTTAAGACTAATTACCGTTGAGAACAAGTTACTTTTCTCAACGGTTTTTTTCTTACTTAACATTAATAAATAATACAATGTTAATTTTAAATCACGCCCTTCAACAAAATTATCTTTCAAACCAAATTTCGTACATTATTGTTACCAACAGTAGTTTATTTTCATGTATCATAGGGTATGGATAAAAATAGTAAAAATTAATGGAGGCAACGAGTATGGACAAAAAGAAACTCATAAAAACAGCAATTAATGTTTTACCTATCATCATCGTTCCGTTAGTCGTAGAACGTAAAAAAATAAAAGATCATCCTGATGTTAAAAAAGCGACTGATGCTACATCTAGAGCAGCATCTAAAACAACATCTGCTATTTCTAACAAGACTTCTGACGTTAAGACATACGTTGGTGACAAGAAACAAGAATTTGATAATAAACGTGAATTGAAAAAAATCGCTAAAGAAAATGACCCAGCTTATATTGAGAAAAAAGGCGAAAAGTTAGCGAAGCAAAATCGCAAAGAAGCAGACAAAATGGAGAAAAAGCTTCAAAAAAATATTGAAAAACGTCACAAAGAAGAAGATAAACTACGTGAAGAAAACGAAAAACAACGTATTAAAGATATGAAGAAAACTCAAAAATACGAAGAAAAAGTAGGATTAACACCAGGTAAGCTTGATGAAAAAACTGAGAAAAAAGGCGAAAAGTTAGAAAAAGAAAATCGTAAAGAAGCTAAAAAGATGGAGAAAAAGCTTCAAAAACAAATCGAAAAACGCCATAAAGAAGAAGATAAACTACGTGAAGAAGCCGACAAATCTAGAAAAAAAGAATTTAAAAAATATAAAGATTACACAGCTAAAAGTGTAGTTAAACAAAATAAAGAAAATAATAATGAGGCTTAATCTTTCATGACACGCATTATTATTGACGGAGATGCTTGTCCAGTTGTTAATTCAGTGATTGATTTAACACAAGGGACAGGCATTTTTGTTACAATTATACGTAGTTTTAGTCACTTCTCAAATCAAATTGAACCTAAACATGTAAATACTGTCTATGTGGATGATGGCCCTGAATCGGTAGACTATAAAATTGTCCAATTATCATCTTCAGAAGATATCGTTATTACACAAGATTATGGTCTGGCTAGTCTATTACTCAACAAAGTAAAGTATGTCATGCACCATAAAGGATTTGTATTTAGTAATGATAACATTCAGCAATTGCTAGACCAACGTTATATTAATGCTCAAATTCGTAAGCAAGGAGGCAGACATAAAGGACCTCCCCCATTTACGAAACAGGATAAACAACACTTTGAACAACAATTTAATAAGCTTTTACATCAACTTTAATGGAGGTACATAATGAAGAAAATTGCAGTTTATTGTGGCGCAAGCAAAGGTAAAGATGACACATACGTTAAAGAAGCATATGAGCTAGGTAAATATATGGCAGAGCAAGGTTACGAATTAGTTTTCGGAGCTGGATCTGTGGGTATTATGGGCGCTATTCAAGATGGCGTTTTAGACCATGGTGGTAAAGCTATTGGTGTAATGCCAAAAATGCTTGATGAAAAAGAAATTACTAGCCAAAAAGTAAGTGAACTTATTTTAGTGGATTCAATGCATGAAAGAAAAAATAAAATGACTGAGCTTGCTGATGCTTTTGTTATGGCTCCGGGTGGTGCCGGCTCACTAGAAGAATTCTTTGAAATGTATAGTTGGGCTCAAATTGGTATTCATCAAAAACCAATTGGCGTATACAATATCAATGGTTTCTTTGAACCATTACAAGGGTTAATCGATCATATGATTAAAGAAGGATTTATTGATGAAAAATATCGTCAACTCGCTCCACTCTTCGATACTAAAGAAGCGTTACTTGAAGGTTTACTCAATTATAAACCTTTAGGCGTTCGTACTTATGATTAAATAATTTCTGTTAAAACCAAAATACCCCACTAGAATTTATTCAAAAAATAATTTCTAGTGGGGTTACTTCAATTATTTATCTAAATCAATCACATATCTCACATGTCTTTTCAAAGGATGATACTTACTCAAGTTAGGGAATTCAAAATGATCATAAAATGACATTCCTATTTTTTCCATGACTTTTCTTGAAGATAGGTTTGTTTCAGCAGTAAAACTATAGACTTTAGAAATGTCTTTTTCTTTAGCAAATTTAAGTACCGCTTCTGCACCTTCAGTGGCAATACCATTTCCCCAAACTTCAGGAATCAGACGCCACCCTATTTCATAAAGTGGTAATTCTTTAAATGGATACTCACTATCTTTAGGAATATAGTTTAATCCTATAAAGCCAAGCCATTCATTCGTTTCTTTCAGCTCTACTGAGAATAGACCAATACCATAATCTTTAATAATTTGGTCCATTTTTTTCATATCTAATTCAGAACGACGATAACTCAATAAACTTGGGAAATATCTTCTGACTTGTGGGTTAGCATTCATTTTTTGAAAAGGTAATAAGTCTTTTTCTTCCCAATCTCGTAATTTCAAGCGCTCAGTTTCAATATAAACAACCATTTTTTACACTCCATTACTACGTAAATACATCATTATATACATTTTATAATAAAATTAACGCGCTATGAAACAGTAAGATTCACATCGCGCTATAATTCGTTTATTAAAATTTTGATTTAGCTTTTAGTTATATAACTGATAAGTTCAATATTAACTGGAATTTCTTTTAAATGATCACGTTGATTTTTTGGTGCTGTAAATGTAGCATCAATAAAATCATTCTGATGATCTAAGTGATATGTTGCAACAAATGTATCTGTATCTGATTCAAAATTAGGCAAGTGCGCAATTACACGTTTAATTTCACCTGTAGAATCAACAACATGTCTACCTGTAATATTTTCTAATTCTCTACCTAATTCTGGTAGCGTTAGCGCTTTTCCCTCTAAAATACTAAAATCTTGTTCATGCATGGCTCTTCTCTCCTCTTCACATTTTTGAAAATGATGACAATAATCATATTAATCTTTATAGTTTATTTTTATTATATATATTTATCCATTACGATACCCATTTTTTTCGTATATCAAACTTTACGTTCAAGACGATATTAAGTTGATATTTTAATCATATCATATTCTATTCTGTTGAAGATGATGCTTTTGATTAGATTTATTGCTGGTTCTGTTCTGATTTAAAATTTGTTACTTCTTTAATTTTGTTCTTAATTAGAAGATGTTTTATTCTTCTCGCTTTTATTAGTATCCTTATCATCACTATTATCAGAACTAATTGATTGACTTGAAGCAGAGTTATCAACTTCTTTTTGTAATTTATCTTGTTTATCTTTTAAATCGTCTTTTTGTTTATTTAACTTTTTCTTTTGTGATTTTAATGATTTGTTTTCTTTTTCTAATTTATCTACACTCTTTTCTAATGTCGCTTTCTCCTGACTTTTGCCACATGCGGATAACATTAGCGTTGCAGATAAAAATAATACAATCCACTTTTTCATGTTAAACTCCTTTAAAAACAGTTATAAATATAATTCATTTTATCATGAAATAATAATTTAATCATTTTTCTACTTTAAATCTTTCTTCATTTTAATATGTGTATCTTCATAGCCTATTTGGTGATTCAAGTTTAACATAGCTTGATTTTTCGTATTTATTGTACTTTGTATTGTTTGGGCCCCTTCTTTCATGGCCCAATCTTCTAGTGCTAACTTTAATTGTCGTGCAAAACCTTGACGCCGATATTTAGGATATACAAACAATAATTCAATTGTCACAACCTTAGTTTGTTTTTCAAAATGCCCCCAAATTAATGCTTGTAGTTCTTGATTATCTTCAATTATTAATATCATATCTTGGCAATGCCGTAATCTAGCATTAATCATTTCAATTCTTAATGCAATCGATGTACTTGTTGCTTTATAATTTGCTTCTTGAGATTCTAATAATTTTTCGTGTATCGTTGCTACCTCGTTAATTAACTTTTGATTACTCAAATTCAACTGTCTCATCATTTACTCCTGTATTTCATATTATAATCATTGTATTTCTATGGTATGATTAAGCATAATAAAATTATCAATTTAATGTATTGGTAAGTCTTACTTAAAATTATTTTTAAAGGAGCGCTTATGCACTCATGAAGTCTACAGCTCAATTAGCTAAAGAGAATAATGTGAAGTCTTTACGTTTAAATAATACGGATAGAGAAATTTTTGAAAACTACATGATATATATTCGTTCTGATTTAAGTGTAAACCCACATGATTCAGAAGTGATGTTGAATCGCATATTAAAACACTTAATCAGTGCAGAAGGTAAAGGTATGTTAGCTATGGAATTCTTTAACCATAATCCTAAAATGCATGCCAAAAAGCAATTAAAAGAACTTCCAAATGAAACAGTAAAGAATATCTTTAAATATATTTATCAACATTTCGTATTACTAATTGGTATTTTCTGTTTCTTAAAAGGGTTTATAGGTTTCTTTATTGGTGGAGATAGTAACTATCTTTATCTATATACATTTCCTATTACAGTGATAGTTGGCTTATTTATCATTTTCTTATTTATATGGATGATATTTAAAACGATTCAGTTACAATGCTTTAATAATTCAAATTGGGTATGGTTATTAACTTATGCCGTAATTGCGCTATTAATTGTCGCATTGTTTTATGTATTTTTTATACCTCAATCCTTTTTAGCATTTGGTCCTTATATCAATGTTAGTAATTGGTCATTTATTATTATTTCCGCCATTATCACACCTATTTCATTTTATATTGATCATCACTATTTTAATAAAAATTCAAATACGATTATGTAATGTTCACGAATTGATGGCCACATTTTCTAATTGAATTTAACATCTTTGAAATAAATAAGAAGGCAATTTCTACTAATAATTATAGAAATTGCCTTCTTATTTATTTATTCTCACTAATTTAATATAAAAACATCTACAATAAACCATATCACCATAATAAACATCACAATAGCTTGAGCAATTGTACTGGCTAAAAACGCAATAATCGATCCACAGCTTACTTTAATCGCTTTTTTCAAATCATACCCTTGTATTAACTCGATAATAAGTACAAGTACAAACGGTACAATGATAATACCAAATGGCGGAACTACAAAGCATCCAATGATCACGCCAATAATAGCCCCATATTCACCAAATTTAGATCCACCATATTTTCCAACAAAGTATTTATTCATTAGAAAATCAGCTAAGAATATCAAAATGGTAAAAATAACCATTGCGATATAGAACACCCAAGATAACCTTCCGTTGTGAAATCCAAATTGATAAATAAGAAAACCTACCCATAAGACTAAAACTGAAGGAATGACCGGTTTAACTAAACCGACAAAAGCTAAAATAAATGCAATTGTAATTAAACTCCATAATAATACCGTCATTATTAACTACTCCATATCTGATATAGTAATTTTTTGATCTTTCGTTAAAAAGATTAATATAATCCCTAAGAACAATGATCCTGCTGACACATAGAAAACATTTTCCAAGCCAACCCATCCACTCATCATACCACCTAATAAGTTACCACATAACTGCCCAATAACCATTGCGTTGGCAAATAATGTTGAAGCATAACCTGGGAAATCCGGTAAAATATCTTGGAAGTAGCTTATGCCAATTCCTAATAATATAGCTAAGAAAAAGGCTAAAAATAATTGACCAATCAACATCATATAGAAATTTTTAAATAAACTAATACTAAAATAGAAAGCCCCGCCGAATATACCACCATAAATAAGTAACGTACGTGTCGGGAGTTTTGTAGATAATACGCCTAAAACGACCATAAAAGGTACTTCTAAACCTGCACATAAACTTGCTAAATAACCGACGTAGCCTTCCTTTTCGTGAAGATAATCAGTTACGAATAAAGGCATGTTCATTGTATACATCCATTGTCCAATATGTAATAAAATAAAAGCTAAAAACGGGATCAATAGTGTCTTATCTTTGAACATATTAGGCGCTACCTTCTCAACGTGTTGTTGTTGAGTAATAGGTTGTTTGATGTTTAAATTTTTATAGAAGAACACTTGTAAAATTAATGTAAATAAAATAATAGAAACTGTTCCGCCAAATAAACCTGAGTAACCATTCAATTCAATTAGTTGCGCGCCAATAAATGGACCAAATAAGAAGCCTAGTGAGAACATTGAACGTAATACTGTATTAGCAAATTTAGCATTTTTACGCGAACTTGAAACGTTAATAGATTCTCTCGCAGATGCATAAAGTTGTGGCATTGCCGGAGCGAATAAACCTTGGAATAAAGCATAAAGGATTATAAATAATAAGATATCTTTTACAAAGAAATAAATGGAAAAGCTAATTGCTCCCATCATTAATGCTGTAATTATAAGATATTTTCTATTTATGTTATGAGTATCTGAAAATCTTGCAATAATCGAATTAACTGTAAATTGGCTTATAGCTGCTAATGCTAGTAACACACCATACTGTTTGGTGGTCATACCTAAATCCTTTGTCGCAAACAAAACAAGGTAGGGTACTGTTACAGCGATACCCATACCTAATAACAACATGTTCAAAACAAACAACTTATAATTCTTTATATATAGTAATTCTTTAAACATATGACTAACCTCTATTCATTATATGAATCAACTCATCTTATTTAACGTATAAAGTTCAACATTAAATTAACAAATGAATCTACTTGTGGTAACTGTAACATGCTTTGATCATAACTCATATAAGTCGAACGAATAAGTGGATCATTATCAATCGTCACTTTTTCAAATCCAAACATATTTTTATCAATATTTTTCATCATTATTTCAGGTAATATAGTTACACCCACACCACTAATTAGCATTTCTTTACAAGTGGCAACTTGGTCAACGGTAATGGTCGCATGATAGTCTTGTTCTAAATTATCGTTATACCATTGTTTAATTTGATTTATATAAATTGGGTCAGCTTGAAATTCTATAAAAGGCAACTTTCCAACCTCTTCACGTCTATCTTTAGGATAGATAAAATAATGATCGTCATTAAATAAGTGTGTGTTGGATAAATTCATGACTTTGTTTCCTCTAGTAATCATGACGTGATAGTCTCTATGATTTGCCTTAATTTGTTCAGTAGACCCAACTTGTACCTGAATTTCAACATTAGGAAATTGAGTATTATATAAGCTTAATACTTCTGGTAATAGTGTTTGACCTATTAAAGAAGAACAACCAATAGAGATCGTTCCGTTAACTTCCCCAATATGCGCCTGCATTTTATCAAAGAATAAACGCTCTCTCTTTAACATATCGCGTGCATGTTCAATAATCATTGCACCTTCAGTTGTTGTTATGAGTTGCTTTTTCGTTCTAATAAAAACGTCTACACCAAATGAACTTTCAATTGCTTTTAACCGTTGTGTGACAGCTGGCTGTGAAATATATAATATTTCTGCTGCTTTACGTAATGTTTTTGTTTCGTCTAATGTTATTAATAAACGATAATCATCAATTTTCATAGTGTCCCCCTAAAATATACCGTTTCCGTAAAATCCTATAATCAATGATGTTTGTTATATTTATTTTGTTTGAGAAAATCATTCTTATTTTTTATCGTGTTGTTTAACTCGCTGTGGCTTTTTATTTTTAAATGGATGATTGTGTTTATTTTTCTTATATTTTTGATTTATTTTGTGATAACATTTCATAACTTTACTTTGAACATCATCAAAGTTTTCAACTATTTCAATCATTAATTGATGTGCAATAATATATGCTTCATGATATTGTTTTTGGCTAATTTGCCCATTTTGTAATGCAAATAATAAATCATCTTCATCAACTAACTCGTATGAACCATCAGGTAATACCAATACATCTAAGCATAAATCTAGAGTACGTGCATTTCCTTTTTGAGTAATATTTTTAATATTGATATCAAAATAGTATTCTAATGGATTCCCCTTATCATCAAACATAACGGTTAAACTATATCTCTTTTTTTCCGGTAATATTTGTAACCATTTATAATTATCATCTGCGACTATTATATTTTGACCAACTACCGTCACCTCTAAAGGTTCACGTACTTTCTTCATCGTGACCAAGCCTATAATACCTTTAAATCTATTATTATTAACTTTAACCTCTGTATATTCTCTCTCGATCAGGCGACGCCAGTGACGTTTGTCTATATATTTTACTTTCACAGTCACCAACTCCTTGTTTTCATTATATAAAAATGGTTCTATTATGTCATCATATGCTAAATTAGGTCATATTTTCGTGAATTCATTTAACTATATTCTACTACATATCGAGAAAATTTACTTTAAAACGACTAAATTACTATGATTTAATTTAATATGAATCCTAATATATATAATGATTACACATAAATATCAATTTTACATTATTCATATTTACAATATTTTGTTAATTAAAAGTATAAAAAAAGATACCTATGTGAACTAATCTATTTCACATAGGTATGCTGAATGCAATTATTTAATTATTTATGTTTTAATGCATATTTATCTATTACAGTTTGATGTTCAGGATACATTTGATTTAATTCATTTCTTTCAAACAACTCAAATTGTTCATATTCAAATGCCGGCTGACACATACAACCTACTAAACAAAATCCTTCATCATGTTCAAGTGAAGATGCGAATATTGTTCTTTTTGGAACTGTATATTGCATTACCTCACCATCTTCTATATTAGGTCCTAACTGCACAGATTCATATTTACCATCAGGTGTAATCATATGAATCGTTAATGATTGACCATCATGATAATACCAAACCTCATCTGCATCTATACGATGGAAATGTGAAATATCATTGGGTGTTAACAAAAAGTATATACTGCTAAATGCAGCTCTATTTGTCTCTGTTGATGGTTGACGTATACTTTCTTTGAAATAACCACCTTCTGGATGAGGGGTTAAATTCAACGAATCAATCCAATACTGTGCGTTTTTCATTATTTTAAATCCACATTATGGAATACATTTTGAACATCTTCCAAGTCTTCCAATGCATCTACAAGTTTTTCAAAAGTTTCTTGGTCTTCTGGTGATAATTCAATATCTGTTTGAGGTAACATTTCAAACTCAGCAACTTTGAAATCTTCAACACCAGATTGACGTAATGCATCTTGAACTTGAGCAAATTGATCTGGTTCCGCATAAACAATTGTTAAACCATCATCATCAATGACATCTCTAACATCAACATCTTGTTCCATTAATTCTTCTAATACTTCGTCTGCTGATTTACCTTCAATACCGAAAGTAGCAGTATGGTCAAACATATATGCTACTGATCCAGATACACCCATATTACCGCCATTTTTACCAAAAGCAGCTCGTACGTCTGAAGCAGTTCTATTCACATTATTTGTAAGCGCATCAACAATAATCATTGAACCACTAGGACCAAAACCTTCATATCTTAACTGATCATAGTTTTCTTCTCCAGCACCTTTAGCTTTATCTATTGCTTTATCAATGATGTGATTAGGTACTGAATATGTTTTAGCACGTTCTAATACTAAACGTAAGGCTTGGTTAGATTCAGGATTGGGTTCACCTGATTTAGCTGCCACATATATTTCTTTACCGAATTTGGCATATATTCTACTTGTATTTTTATCTTTTTGAGCCTTTTTTTCTTTAATATTATTCCACTTACGTCCCATTATGGTCATCTCGCTTTCATTCTCTATAATTAACATTCTATATTATACATGATTTTTAGTCGTTAATATACCTCTTACATTGTATCAATATATCATTAAGAATAAACCTCACCGTTCATAAAGTACAAAGTAAAATAAAGCATAAAAAAAATTAGCTCCTATCAATTAGGAACTAACTTATATGTAGAATTCTAAATATTTAAATATTCTTCAACATCATCGAATAAAGCATTAAATTCTTTCATGTTGTCTTGGTTCATATATAAATATATTTTTCTTTCATCTTCTGTCGATCTGACTTTATTTAACTTACCTTTTTCAATCAGTTTACGAATTGATACTAATAATTTAGTTCTACTCAATTCTAATTCTGAAATAGCAATTTTTAAAAATGTTTGCATTAACATTTGATCTTTTTGACAATTTTTTTCTGCCAAGTCTAGTACTGCTAAATCATTAAGAGTCAATTTATATTTTTGATCTATATATTCAGACAATGCTTTATATTGTTTATAAAATTCAAATAACTTTTCTAACTTTTCTTTATTCAAAAGACTTGCACCCCCAAATATAAACAGACAACATATAACAACATTATCCTAAATATCTAAAAATCTGTCTTTCCTATTTGTTTTTAATCTGTTGTCAAAATTACCGATAAATTTAAATTGAGTTGTGCAATGTCTTTTTCACTTTATATTCTTCCTTGAAAATTGTAATCATATAAAATGAATTATAGCCTAAGTTAATTTCTAGTGAACATTGGGTAAAATCATGTTCAATAATTTCAATTTTAGGTTTAAAGTAGTAATCAACTGTATCTAAAAATTGACTCGTCCATTCATACTTATTTCTTAAATCTTTTGAAATTAAATGATTAAGATTGCCGCTATAACTATTTATCTTTCCTATGAAAATTAAATGGTTTTTATATGTTGGCATTTCATTGAAACTGATATATACATTGCTATCTCCGTACTCTTCGTCAGCAGATTCATTTTCGATGACTCTCCAATCGTATAAATACAATACATATCGATCTTCTAACTCTACTTTCTTATAGTAGCTAGCATCCACAAAATCTCGATTAAACAAAATAGATATTTCATTAAATATTAATCCAAATGTCGTCTTAAAACCTTTTGCATCAAATAAATGCAATGCATTAAAATGATTGGGATTATGAAATAGATTGAAACCTAAACCTGTAAAAGATTCTGTTAAGGACGATATTGTTTCAATGATTAAAGGAGCACTATTACTTAAATCATTATGCTTATCATTAATTAACTGATGATTTTCTACATTTAATAAAAACATCTTCTCTTTCACAAAATCAACTTCATTTATTATTGCCTTTAGATTTTTTATTTGAATTTCATTTTTTAATAATAATCTTTCATTTCCCTCTGTTAAGTAAGAGGTAGTTAGTTTCGCATTATCAATAAATAGATATTCAAATTTTAGTCTTTTAATTTGAGATTCTATTGCTTTAAGCATCACTGGATCATCTATTAAACATGATATATCTAAACCGATGACATGATTAATATTTAAATCCTGAAACTTAATAATATCTTTATAGATTTCACGAATTTCTTTATCATCCAAATTAAAGACTGAAATAACTTCGTATGGATAAGGTATGTCCTGCTTACTATTCTTAAGTTTGAGTAGCACATCGCTAAAACAAACACCTATACTATCGATAACTTTATAACTATCAATATTAAAAGCGACTCTCAACCCTTTTTTGATAATAATTTCTACAATATTTCGTTTATCTTCATACGTCATTTCATTACAGATTTCTGAAAGTGTAGGAACGATATAAAAAATAACTTCTGTTCTTGAAAATTCAAATTTATCTAACTTGTTATAAAGGAAGGTATATTTTAATTCTTCTATCGTTTGAATTTGAATCACGCTTTGAAACGATTTAGCTTTCTTTATCTTTCCTTCATCTAATTGTATATCTTCATATTTTTCGATCTTATGTTGTTCTACTAATTTTTCAATATAAGGTTTTAAAGATTCTGAATCTTCATCAGTATCTATATTTATCTTAAACATAATATTCTTATCATATTTTGAAAGTTTTCGATAATCGTTAGGTGTCACACCTAAGTACCCTTTGAACATTTTTGAAAATGTTGACATACTACTAAATCCTAAAATGTCACTAATATGACTAATCGTTTTATTAGTTGTTAGTAATAACTCAATTGATTTGTTAATTTTCAGAGTATCAACATATCTTTTGAAGCCCATACCTATTAATTGATGAAACTGGGAAGAAATATTTGATTTTGATGTGAAAAGTTCAGTAGAAATATCTTTTAATGTCAGTCTTTGTTCAATATGGTTATCTATATATTCTAATTCTTCTTTCAAATCATTATAATACGTATAATTATATTGATCGATTGCTATACTCTTATCAACTTTTGCTTCTGTACCTATAATCTGAACTATTTTAGTCGTTAATTCGTCAAGTACCTCTCGATAGTCTTCATTAATATTTCTAAGTACTAACTGTAAAACTAAGTCTTTAAGTTTATTAGAAGATTTAATCAAATTGGCTGTATATTGAAAATCAAAAAATGAAAAATTTTGTTCAGCGAACCAATCACTGGTTAAATAAAGCATAATAACTTTGCCATTAGTATTTAAACTAAATACATCAGCATTGTTAATAATATAGATCTCGTTATTAATCGTCTTTTGTTTACGAAATTTTTGAATATGCATATCACCTTCTATTGGCCAAAATAAAATAATACCATCCTGGCACCTTGTCGTTGGATATTCGACATTAGAAAGTATACGCAAGTAAGAATTTGGCATAACTCTCCCTCTCTTTTCTAGTAAAACCAATACATCTTCTAAACTTAATTATTATTCTAAATTCTTAATCTAAACAATTTAACGCAATTATAACATGCAGACAAAAAATATACTTGTTTATATATCTATAAATAATTAAGTAATAAAGCAATATAAATATATTTAATAAAAAAAGATGTGACGTTTATTTCCTTATAACTCATATTAAAGAATAAAAAGGAATAATTTTGAATCAAAACAATGAGTATCACGTCAACATCTTTGTCTTAAATGGTATTTTTTTATCGAAATCGATTTGCCAATCTTAATATATCTTTAATGATATTTAATAAGTTAATAAACAAATTGAAACCCATTTCCCTTGGAGAAAATTGTCCTCGTTTCATTCTATTAAAATCATAAAGTGTATATAGTAGAAATAATAATAAGCTTACTACTGTAATAACTGTGTGAAAAATTGGATTATGAATGAATATTCCGATAATACTTGCAATAATAAGCGCTAATAATGTGACAAATAAATAACGTCCCATACTAGAAGCATCATTAATTAGAAAGAAACCAACAATACCAAAGGCAATAAATGCACCAATTGCTAATATAATATTCTTATAAAATACGTCTGGACCAAGGTTTTGTAAATAACTTGTGAACATGGCATATGATAAAAGACCTAATATAACAGCATATATATGAGAAATGACAATGCCATACTTACGTGCACGTTGGAATACTAAAGTGATTAACACTAAGACCATTAAGGCTAAAGATAAAGGTCTTCTCCATTCCATTGGTAAGTATTGTCCGAAATAACATCCTATTCCGAAGATAATCCAATAATACATAAAGAATAGCCATACTTTTGCATATGCATGTGACCGTTGTTTATCTTTTGTTTTACTTGTGTGCTGTGTAGTTTGTGACATATGGTTTTGCTCCTTCATGTAATGTTTACATTAATGCGTTGATTTTACATTTATAAATTATCTTTAAAACGCGACAATAACTAAATCGATAGAATTAGTCAACATTCTATACTAATTATACACTTTGTTACAATTTATCAAACTTCTATATTAAAATTTTCATTTAAAAATCGTCTTCAAAACTGTCGTATCAGCATTTATTGTTTAAAAATAATTCAATTTCTAATTGTTAACAATATTACAAGATAATAACAAACCACACAAAGCCCTATATTTTTGTTAGTATGGGTAGCGTAGTGAAAAACGAAAAAGCAATTATACATAGTAATCATTCATTTCTATGCTAATAATTAAAGCAAATTTAAGGAGGAGTCACTTTGAAAAAGTTAGCCTTTGCAGTAACAGCCGCTTCAGGCGCAGCAGCAGCACTTTCTCACCACGATGCCGAAGCTTCTACTCAACATAAAGTTCAGTCAGGAGAATCATTATGGACTATTGCTCAGAAATATAATACTTCTGTTGATAGTATAAAACAAAATAACAATTTAGATAATAATATGGTATTCCCTGGACAAGTCATATCAGTAGGTGGAAGTGCTTCTCAAAGCTCTAATTCAAACACTTCTTCACAATCTGGTTCACCTTCAACACATACAGTAAAATCTGGCGAATCATTAAACATTATTGCTAATAAATATGGCGTATCAGTAAATGAATTAATGTCAGCGAATAACTTAAATGGTTATTTAATTACACCAAACCAAACGTTAAAAATTCCTAATGGTGGTTCAGGTGCAGGTGGCGCTGGTGCTGGATCTGGTAGTGCTACTGCTACTACAGGCAATACAAGCACACAATCACCTTTTTTCAATCACCAAAACTTATATACTGAAGGACAATGTACTTGGTACGTCTTCGATCGTCGTTCTCAAGCCGGTAAACCTATCAGCACATACTGGTCAGATGCTAAAAACTGGGCTACTAATGCAGCTAATGATGGTTATCAAGTAGACCATTCACCTGAAGTAGGCGCTATTATGCAAAGTGTTCCTGGCGTTTATGGTCATGTTGCGTATGTTGAACGTGTTAATGGTGACGGTAGTATCTTAATTTCAGAAATGAATTATACTAATGGACCATACAATACAGATTACCGTACAATTCCAGCTTCAGAAGTATCAAGCTATTCATTTATTCATTAATTAAATACTTAAATATTGATATATATTTATAAAACTACCAACAAAGTTTAATTTTTGTTGGTAGTTTTTTTGTCTTATCTTAATAGATATACAATTATTATGAAGTTGATACATAAAGTTCTAATGCTTTGGAAATCAAATTAACGTTTTCCAAAAGCAGTAGTTCCCTTAGAAGAGACCTAACATAGAGTATTCTAAAGAGAAATGCTGCAAGCAACGCAAGTTGAGCATACTTCTCAATTCGACAATATTTAAGAAACATCACAAATATCCACGTTGAATAAATCGTTTTGTAAGAACTACTACCCCATAGTATAAATATTAGTTCTTAATCATCATTCATTTCTTCTCTAAATCTAATACCATTTGTCCTAACCTCTTAAAAATTATAAGTATCTATTCAACTATTTTAATTCAATAGGTAGTTTTCAAGTATACAAAAAAGAAGGTTGGAAATATTTTAATGATTATCCCAACCTTCTGATTTATATCGCTATGTTATATATTATTTTAAGAAGAAATGCATAATAAAGTATACAATCGCAGCTAATATAGCTGAAATTGGTAATGTTATTACCCAAGTAATTATCATACGTTGCGCTGTGCTCCATCTAACACCTTTTGCACGGTTTGAAGCACCAACACCTAAGATTGATGAAGAAACAACGTGTGTTGTTGAAAGTGGGAAATGTAATGATGATGCTACGAAAATAGTTAAGGCAGATGATAAGTCAGCTGCTGCACCATTAGCTGGTCTAATTTTCATAATGTTACCACCAACAGTTTTGATGATTTTCCAACCACCTATTGCAGTACCAAGACCCATTGCTGTAGCACATGCCATTTTAACCCATAATGCTGGTTCAACATTAGAACCATTTTGGATATTAGCAACGATTAAAGCTAACGTAATAATACCCATTGATTTCTGAGCGTCATTTGTACCATGTGAAAATGATTGTAACGCTGCTGTAAATATTTGAAGAAATCTAAAGTTACGATTAGTACGTGTTAAGTTAGCGTTTTTAAATACTACTTTAACAATTGAGTACATAATAAAACCAACACAAAATGCAATAACTGGAGACACAATTAATACAATAATAATTTTAGTAAATCCTTGATAATGTAATACTCCAAATGATCCTTCAGATGCAATCGCTGCACCTGCAATTGAACCGATTAATGCGTGTGATGATGAACTTGGAATACCATATAACCAAGTAATTAAGTTCCATGCAATTGCTGCGATAATAGCTGCTAAAACAACGACTAACCCATGTTGTAATTTAAATGGGTCAACGATATCTTTAGTGATTGTACCAGCAACCCCAGTAAATGTTAACGCACCAATAAAGTTCATGACTGCCGCTAATAAAATGGCTGTTCTTGGAGTTAATGCTCTGGTAGATACGGCAGTAGCTACAGCATTGGCTGTATCATGGAAACCATTGATAAAGTCAAATATTAATGAAAATATAACTATAGCTATCGTGACGATTAAAATATATTCCATAAGTGAGGACTCCCTTAGCTATTTTTCATGATTATAGTTTCAAAATTATTCGCGACTGTTTGGCATTTATCTGCAATTTCTTCCATGCTTTGATAAATATCTTTTATTTTAATTAATGTGATTGGATCTGTCTCACTATTGAAGATATGTTTTATAGATTGTCTTAAGATACCGTCACAGTTCGTTTCAAACTCTTTAATATTAATTGAGTGAATACGCATGTGAGATAATTTTTTATCTACTAATAAACCTACAGCAAGTTTCATTTCTGCTACTGCTTTTTGAATATTATCAACAAATTCAGCCATGAATTCATCTGTATATTCAATTGAATACATTTCAAACATTCCTGAAGTTTCTTCCATAGCATCTAATACATCATCAATTGCGTTACATAAAGATAAAATATCTTCACGTTCAATTGGCGTGATAAAAGTCTGGTTTAAATCAGTAATCACTTGATGCATTAATTCGTCACCATGAGATTCGTAAGTTTTGATATTGTCAGAATATGCTTTTAAATCTAAGTGTGTGTTGAAATCCATTTTTCCAAACTCGATTGCAGCACGGTCAAGATTGAAAACCATTTCCTCTAACTGAACCATGAACTTATCTTTTTTCTTACTAAACATTCAAAATCCTCCATTTGAGCGATTGTTACCAATCACATTCATAAATTTTTACTCCATAAGATATGTGGAACACATTTACAATTTTCAGAAAAAAGGAGATTCACTTTTTCATTATGTAAATATTTTGTAAATCATAGTTATAAGCAATGATGTTTGCGTTCAAATAAATTGCGTTTTGTTCCTACTTGAAAATATCACAAAATTTACATAACTACAATTCAATTTACAAATTCTTAACAAATACGCAATTAAAATTTTACATACCTTCTTCATTATGCCCAAAACGGGTATAATGACAATTCCACTTTATAATTTAACGTTTTATATGATGACTTTCAATTATTTTCCATGAACTAATTATGGATCATAAATTTTGCTATTATATTCCTACCATTTTATAATAACAATACTTAACCAAAGGAGACTAAAATGGAATTTACATTAAAAGCGATTCAAGATGCACATAGTAAATATACTGGACCAGATTTTCCAAAGCTATTTAAAGCTTTTAAAGATATGGGGATGACAACAAACATCGTTAACATTCAACAAGGTACATCAACATATGTTAATACCGAGAAACAAACGATTACTACAAATGGTGTTAAAGCGACACATGAAGTGGCAACGTCTTCTCATTCTAGTAGCGTCAAAGATATACTTAAACGTCACCAAAATGGGTATACAGATTTCCCTACTTTTTGTGAAGAAATGGCACAAGCTGGTATATATAAATGGGATATTGATATTAATGCAGGTACTTGTTCATACATTGATTTAAATGAACAAACGATTGTAAGTGAACAAATACCTCAATAGCAATATTAATTATTATATAAAAAGGATTTCATACAGCGTCTTATAAACGGTGTTAATGAAATCCTTTTTTATATTCTATATTGAATGCCTGATTGTTCTTTTTGAATGGTTATATGCTGCCAATGCAAATATAGCATAAATAGCTGTATATACTGCCATGACAATAAAAATTGGTGTTTGGTTTGTAGAACCTAATAATGTCATAAATGCTAGAGAAGCAAAGTAAGCATGTAATAATGCAATCACTAAAGGTAAAGCAAAGTTGAAGAATACTTTAAGTTTTAAACCTTTTGCCATATCTTGATAAGTAAAACCTAATTTCCGTAATATCGAATAATTTTCTATTTCATCTTCAGTTTCATCTATTTGTTTAATATAGATAATACATCCGGCAGCAATTAAAAAAGTAACCCCTAAAAATGATGTAACAAATAATAATACTCCTGTTAAGCTTGAAATTTCACTTGCAGCTTCACTTCTAGTTTCAATATTCTTATCCACATTTTTAACAGCATTTTGTAATTCCGGCATATCTTTTTTATGCTTAATATCAAAACCGTATTGGGATACAATATCTTTTGCTTCAGTATGATTTCTTAAATACTGGTAGTCTTTATCATTCAAAACTAAAGTTGGTCCACCTAAGTCTACATCACTCATGAAATATATTTGATTAATTTCTTTGTATAATTTAACTTTTATCGAGTGTTGTTTTGTACCTAACTTGGTTACACCATGTTTTTTGTATTTCATCATATCGCTGACTTTACCTTCAGGTGCAATAATATCAGTATATCCTTTAGATACTTCAACATTAGGTATATATTTATCACTCGTTACTGCTACTTCATAAGGTTTAGCAATCCCTTTTTCGAACAATTTGTCTTTAAATAATTTGCTGTATACAACTTCCTTATAGTTGTAAAAATGTTTAATATTTTTATTATTTAACTCATAAGCTAACTCATTAGCCTTATCTTTATCTTTTAACGTAACATCATGTGGAGAATTTAGTAATACTTCATTCGTTAACGTACCTCTACTGATAGCTGCAAAACACAATACAGATACTGTTATTGCAGAAATAATAGTCATAACTGTAAGAGAAAATACATTTTTCTTAATACGATACATAATTGGAGCAGTAAACATAACATCATGAATACTTACAGTATCTTGTCTTATCTTTTTAATTGCTTTAAAAATTAACGAAACTGTACTTCTATAGAAGAAATATGCACCAATGACGGTACAAATTAGAATAACAAATGGTTGAATTAAGCCATTAAAATGTTCTACAACTCTGCTAGATAGATAATAACCAAACAAAATCATAATGATACCTAGTATCCCTAAAATTAAATCACCAATAGTAAACTGATTGTGATTAATTTCTCGCTTTGTCATATTTGAAGCTAATTCTGTAATGGAACGTCTTCTTATATAAAGATAACTTTGACTAACAGTCAATATGTACGCAACTAAAATTAATAGAAGTGCTTGTATTATAGCCGATACACTAAAGATAATTGATACGGTGATATTAATTCCAAGTAATCTTAATACAATCATTAACAATATTTTTGATCCAAAGATTCCTATAATAATACCTAAAATAGAAGTAGTTATAAATATAAGCAACTGTTCTATCATAATCATTTGCATAATATTAAATCTAGAAAGACCAATCGTTTGAAACAACGCAAATTCACGTCCACGTCGCTTTAAAAACAATAGATTCGCATATAAAATAAATACGATAATCAGTACAAAAAGAAAATAACTACCTATTTGCGATCCTTCTTTAATAATTGGATAATTTTGTTTTCCATATAAATGATGTGCATATTTTAAAGTGATAAAACTAAAATAAAGGACTACGCTAATTACTAATGAAAATAAATAAATCGCATAATGTGAAAATTTTTGTTGGAAATTTTTAAAAACAATTTCTTTAAAGGTCATAATTCACTCCACCAAGCACACTTTGTGTTCTAATAATCTCATTATAAAATGTCTGTTTATTATCTTCACCTTGGAATATTTCTGTGAATATCCTTCCATCTTTTAACATCACTACACGATTCGAATAACTTGCGGCTACAGGATCATGTGTAACCATAATAATTGTTGTATTAAATAATTCATTCATCTTAGTTAATCTTTTTAATAAGTCTTGCGTACTTTTTGAATCTAACGCTCCTGTTGGCTCATCAGCAAATATAATGGAAGGATTTGTAATAAACGCTCTTGCTGCAGAAGTTCTTTGAATTTGACCGCCTGAAAGTTCAGAAGGATATTTATCACTAACATCCTTAATATTTAAAGCTTCTACAACTTTTTCATACCGTTCCTTCATTTCTTGTTTGGATATTTTCTTAACAGATAGCGGTAGCATAATATTCTCTTTTACTGTTAATGTATGTAAGATATTATAATCTTGGAAAATAAAACCTATTTCCTTTTTACGTATATTAGATAAATCTTTATTAGATAATTTATCCAACGCTTGACCATTTAATTTTATTGATCCTTGTGTAGCATAATCTATAGAGCTAAGTACATTCAATAGCGTTGTCTTGCCAGAGCCTGAAGGACCCATAATCGATATAAATTCGCCCTTATCAACTGACAAATTAATATCATGTAGTATTTCTTGAGAAGAATGTTGATTTCCATATATTTTAGTTAATTGATTTACTTCTAATATTGTCACGTTAACACTCCTAATAATCACTGCTCAATCACATTGCAATGAGGTTGAAACATAAAGTTCTTGTGCTCTGGGAAACTTGATTAACAACGACCCAAAAGCAGGATTTTGCCCCGACCTCTTTTATATTTTCACTTTTATATTATAACGATTCCTTATTACAAATGTACTAATAATGAATAACAAAACGCATGCTTAAAATGACAATGTTGTCACTTCAGACATGCGTTCAATGACTTCATTTTGTTGTGGGAATATGAGACTAAATGTAGTTCCTTTACCTACAACAGAATCTACTTTAATTTCAATACCTAATTGTGATTTAACACTATCCACTAAATATAGCCCCATGCCTGATGACGTCGTCTCATTTCTATTAGCCGTGGACGTATAACCTCTATCAAAGATACGAGGCAAATCTTTTTGGCTAATGCCACGTCCATGATCTTTAATTTCTAGTGTAATATGGTTATCAGTTAATTTACCGCTTATTTCAATCATATTATTTTCACTATATTTCAGTGAATTAGATAAGATTTGTCTTATCATCATTCGGCACCATTTCAAATCTGTATAAACGTTAAAATCATCAGTAAAATTCAATTCAAAACCTATACCTTTTATCTGGCTAATATGTCGTGTTAGTTGAATTTCGTCAATAACCATTCTTTTTAAAGAAACGTAGTCAAAATACATATCTTTATTTTGTGTTTCTAAACGTGTTAAATATAATTGTTTATCTAACATTTCATTGATACGCGACCATTCATATAATAATGCTTGTTTACGTTGAGCATCTTGTTCTTGGTCGATGATTAATTTCAATGCTGTAACAGGTGTTTTAATATCATGAACAAATTCAGTTATACTTTGTTCGTGATTATTGATTTGTACTTGTTGTTCTAAAACCTTATCCTTTTGAGTAGTAATATTACGATATAAATAATCTACTATTTGTTGTTGGAATGGTGTTTCAGCCAAGTCTTTATGTTTAATTTCTTCAATTTCTTTGTTCTTTTCAAAATGCTTCGTCAATCTCGATTCTTTAAAGAAAGTAATGATAATAAATATGATACTCATACCTAAATTAAGCACCACAATATACCATACACTATCAGCAGAAATATCATAATCGATATATGAAATGCCTAGCATAACAAGATTGATAAATACAATCCATATAATCCAATTTATACGTGATTTAAAAAACAACCAAAACCATTTAAAGTTATTCATGAGCCATATACCCTTTACCTACTTTGGTTTCAATAGCACTATCCATCCCAATTTCAGATAGCTTCTTTCTTAATCTATTTACATTAACAGTTAATGTGTTATCACTAACAAAGGCTTCATCGTCCCATAAAGCAGTAATCAATGTATCTCGTGAGACAATTTGATTTCTTTTGTTAACTAACATTTCTAAGATAATCATTTCAGTTTTAGATAAGAAAATGACTTTATCCCCTTTTTGAATACTATCTTTCGATAAATCAACGGTAGCATCTTGCCAGTTTAAAGTACGTTTTTCTTCAACCCCAAATTCATACACTCTGCGATAAACAGCTTGTAATTTAGCAATCAGCACATTAGTATAAAATGGTTTTTGGATATAATCATCTGCACCTAATTCCATACTCATGACTTGGTCCATTGGATTATCACGAGATGATAAAAATAAAATGGGCACGTTAGATACTTGTCTCATTTTTCTACACCAATAAAAACCATCATATTTCGGTAATTGTACGTCTAATATTACTATCTCAGGATTAAATGCTTCAAAAGTATCCATAACATTGCTGAAATCATCTATCCCTACAACATTAAAATCCCATTGCTCTAATTCTTTTTTCAATTCTTGAAACAGTGTGTTATCATCTTCAACTAATAAAATTTGCATACGAATCACCTAATTATTTTGTATATTTGATTTTTTCTCCTGATTGAATACGTCCTTGGAAATGTTTGATACGACAATCTACTTCAAATCCACGCATCATCATTCCTTGTAATGGTGCTTGTACAAAATAATACACAGGCCAAAACATTTTCGGAATGTAATCAAATAGATGTACTAAAACAATTGCATTACCTTTTAATAGACGGAACTCTAATTTCCCTTGTTTCTTCGCATTCGATTTAACTAATCTTCCACCAACTAATTGCAATGTAATTAAATCTTTTTCAGTAATCATTCTTTTTAATATAGCTAAAGGCTTATTTTTATTTTTAACATAAATATAATAATAATCATTACTTTTATAAGTCTTTACAATTGTACCTCTCGTTTTATCAAGCCAATTAAAAAAGTATTCTACAACTTGATTGAGCGTCCATTTTTTAGGAAGCACTATTTTCGTCGCAGTTCTGACATCATCATACTTTGAAACTTGTAACTCAACATTAATATGTGGACGTTTTATTTCTAATTGTGTACGTTCAACAGGCACACCATATGCACCCAAACGTTCAATCGTTTGATTATCATTACGACTTCCTGGTATATATACTAGCTTTTTAACTTGATTTACTGCTGCTGCCCTTCCAAAATTGTCAGCAGCAATTAAATTCAAATCTCGCGCCGTCGCTTGTGTCAATTTTGCAGAGTTTTTAGTTGGATCTAAATAAAAAATAGCTATATCAATATTTTTCATAGATTCAACCACATCTTGATAATTAAAAATATCACTTTGTAGCCAAGTCATATTTGTCGTTGCTTCATGTTCTGGTTTAGGATACTTGGACAATACATATAATTCAGCATCTTCTTCAATAACTGAACTTAAATGTTTCCCAATATATCCTGTTCCGCCTGCTAAAAGTACTTTTGGTTTCATATTTTAACTCCCTTGTGTATAATCTACACTCCAACTGTATTATTGCACGATTTAAAGCAATCTTAACTTATTTATATTATAATATAGAAGTAATCGAAACTTAAATGAATATAGGAGTGTTTTCATGCCTCACGCTATTCGTGAAATTAGTATAAAAGACGTAGATAATTTTATTGAATTACTTACCAAAATTTATGATGAATCTGAATTTACTTTCTACAACCCTGGTGAATACGCACCTACTACTTCTGAAGTTATTAAAAGATTAGAAGATTATATTACTTCTTCATCTAAAGCCATTTATGTTGCTGAAAGTGATGAACAACTTGTTGGCTATGCATTTGTAGGAACAGAAACATATGAACGAACACGCCATGAAGCTATCATCTATTTAGGTGTTAAAAAACTTTATCAACAACATGGTGTTGGACAAGCTTTAATTAATGCAATTGAAGCTTGGTCACTCAACCACAATATCCGCCGTATCGAAGCTACTGTTGTGACAGAAAACGATAGTGCAGTCAATTTGTTTAAAAGTACTGGGTTCCAAATTGAAGGCGAATTAAAGGATAAGTTATTTATTAATAATAAATATTACAATGAATATGTGATGGCCAAAATTTTAAATTAATTCTAATCTTCGTATATTAAATATTATCATAAAACATATTTAAACAACGTAAAGTAAAATTCCATCATGTATAGAAAATACCGTTAAAACACATATTTTAAGTGTTTTAACGGTATTTTCATTATAATAACTATTCACTAAATGGATCTAATTGAACATCTTGGTTTATATTATTGTTTCCATTTGTGTTTGATTCATTGTTACGTTCAACACCTGAAGAAGAAGTATTTCTACTTAAAAATAATAAGACGCGCTTAATATTTTCTTTTGACTCAGGTTTTTCTAAATGAAATTGGTATTGATGATGTAAATGGTGAGACCCATTATAAAATAATGTATCTACTGGTACATCTTTTTCTTTAAGTTTTTTATAAAAATCAATATTTTGACTATAAAAAGGATCTGCATCTCCTACAGATAAGAAAGTTGGTGGATATTTATTAGTCACTTGATTTATTGTGGACATTTGAGATAAATTTTTAAAATTACTTTCCCAATTTGTCATACCAGTATAACTTCTCATAAATAATTGTATTCTCGGAAATTCTGTCGCTTTTACAGTTTTCATATCATAGAAACCACCAAAGAATATCGCTGCTTTAATTTGTGAAGGTTTGAATTCTGGTTCAAATTTCATTTCATCTCTTAATGATTTGTTTGTTTGCATTGCAACATATTGACTAGTTAATTGTGCACCAGCTGAATCACCGCCAATAATCACTTGATCAAAATCAATTGGTAAATCATGTTCATTAGTTTTGATAAATTTAACAGCCTTATTCATTTGTTCAATTGGTGTTGGATATTTATATTGTGGTGCTAAAGCGTAATTGACGTTGACAACAATATAACCTTGTTCAGCAATTTTAGATAATAAAGGATTTTTATATTGTTTATCTCCTGCAATAAAGCCACCACCGTGCATCCAAAAAATAACAGGTAATTTACTATCTTTACTCATGTCTGATGGCATAATAATATCCAATTTACTATTTGGAACACCTTGGCCGTATGAAATATTTTGCAATAATTTAACATTTTTATTATTTATTTGGACTTTTTCTTTATTTTGGTGATTATGTTCTTGATCATAATGTTTTTTTAATAGTAGTCCTATACAAACACTAACGATTAAAATAACACATATCGTAATAAACAACCATTTATGTTTTGCCTTCATGATTGATTGTCCCCTCATAAAACTTTACTTATATTATAAATTAAAATCTTAACTTTATTTAAAAAAGCAATTCATCTTTAATTGAATAAGATGAATTGCTTTTAAGGTTAAATCAATCATATTCAATTGTAAAGTGCATTTACTTTTTTATAATTAAGCAATATGATCTTTATCATCACTTTTACGTTTATAATATTTTACAAGCACTGCAACAACTATAAATAAACCAACAATTCCCATGATGTTGTATAAATAATTAATTAAGTCTGCAAATCCTACGAAACTTAAAATATAAGCAGCAATCATCATGATAATAATAAATAGATGATATTTCTTACTATATGGTTCTGTGAATCGTGCAGCAAATGAATAACATAAACCTAAGATTGTATTGTACATTACAGCTAGCATAATAATAGTTAATACTAAACCAATCCAAGGATTAATTGCATTCGCTAAGTTTAATGTAGGTATCGCAGCATCTTTAATTTTTGGATATTCTGCTTGTAATGCAAAATTAATCAATGCAAGTAAGATTGTGTATACAATACCACCGAATAATGCTCCAGCACCTGATACTTTTCGTTTAGATGCATCACCGCCAATAGCAACAACTGTACTAAATCCTACCGCGAAGGCGAGTCCTCCATATTGGATACCTTTTAAAATACCAAATATAACACTTGGTTTATCTACTGTTTGATTAACATCACTTAATGGCACTGAACCATTAAATAAATAATACACTGCTACTAATACTACTACTATAATTAAAAATGGAGTAACAATTCCTAGAGCTCTTACAATTTTATCGAAATCAAGTAATAGTGTGCCGTAAATGACAACTGTCATTATCAAAGCACCTAGCCAAACAGGAATATGAAAGCTTTCCTGGAATGTTGAACCTGAACCAGCAATCATTGTAACGGCAATTCCAAATAAAAAGAACACAAGAATGTAATCAAATATTTTACTGAATTTTTCACCGAATACATATTGTAGCGTTGATTCATGGTTTGTAGCTTCAAAAGCCGTACCTATTTTAGCTACTTGTCTACCTATAAAACCTAAAATTAAACCTGATAATAATACACCAATATATGACCATAAGCCATACGGTGTGAAGAATTGCATTACTTCTTGACCGGTTGAAAATCCTGCGCCGACTACTATGCCGACATAGGCGAAACCAATTTTGACAGCTTCTTTATTCAGCCCCATGAAAAAATAACCTCCTTCATTTTACACACGTTGAATTATAACGTACTGCTTTTTAATTGCAACCCAATCCATGTAGCTAAAAATAGCTTAAATTCCCAATTTAGACTTTGATATCAAGCATTTTCGGATATTCCCTAAATTCAAATTTTAAATTTTCTAAACATTCAAACAATTTATTTACTATTAAAAAAACCACTGAATTGATTTTACACAATTCAATGGTATTTACAAAAATAAGTCTAAATATTAGATTTTTAACGAGCATCGCGGTGTTGATTTAACTCATTAATATCAACTACTACGTTGTCCATGCGTTTCGCTGTATCTTTTAATACATTACGAGCCACATTATTGTTTGGATCTAATTTAAGAATTCGTTTAGCTATATCAAAAGCCTTTTTATCAGAAATAACAGGCTCTGGAATTGCATGTAGTAACAGCATTTGTAATAAGCTTTTAACTTCATTTCCGTCAGTAAGTTTTATGGATGAATCTGCATGATAATAAGCAGAGTGTAAAGCACCTTCATAGTCACTAAGTGGATAAACAAGAAGTAAAAATGCTAAATCGTGCATTTCAGGTGTTTCTTCCACTTTCATCATATCTAAAATACAAGTATAGAACATCATACTTTCTACTTCATGTGCACTTGAAATATATGCTTCTTCAAATTCCATAAAATCTGTTTCGGACATTAATTGTCTTACTAAATCAAACTCGCCATTCAATACATGTTTTTTTATAAGATGTTGCATGGCAATGTCCTCCTATTAGCCAGATTTTATCGTACATTTAATATTAATCATATCACATATAATCTTAACTTTCATTTCAAAAAATAAAATTCAACTTAATAAATGATAATTTCATTTAAAATGATGTTTGTTTTACTTCATCAAGAGCATCAGACATACTTCCACCTATTGATAATTTAACTGCTGCTGTAAAACTTCCTTCTACTATTGGCGCGTCTACTTTAACAATTTTATATGGCCCATCATACATATCTATAGCCATATCAATATTCATTTCTGATGATCCAATATCATAAAAGCATAATGCATCTTCTTCTAGTCCATTAATTAATTGCTGTACTGTATCAAAAGATGTACCAATATCTCCATTTACACCACCATTAGCTACTACATTAACATCTGATGCCATTTGTTGTAATAATGCTTTAGTGCCATTAGCTATAGCTTCACTATGACTAATGATTACAATTGTCGTCATTATCTTTCATCTCCTATTAATGCATTTAAAACATAAACCATACTTTGTGCGCCCGGATCCATATATCCTTTAGAAGCCTCTTTATAATATGAAGCACGTCCCTTTGTTGCAACCATATCAATAGTCTCGTCTGCAAAACTTTGTAGTCGCTCTAAATTAACTTTTTCGTCTGCTTTAACCGCTTCGAATGTTCGTGCTACAACATCATACATTGTCTTTTCGTTTAGTTCAACCTTGCCACGTTTAGCGATAGCTTCGGTAAATGTTTCAAGTAAAGTTACTAAGTTATCGTGGTCAATATCATCACTAACGACTTCTGCCATTTTAACAAAACTAAACCCGTATAAGGGCCCTGAGGCACCGCCAATATTGGACATTAGTGTCATGCCAGTAGATTTAAATAAATTTTTCATTGAACTGTCGTCTACTTTATCTTTTAAATTTTCGAATCCTCTTAACATATTTACACCATGGTCTCCATCACCAATAGCTCTATCAAGTTCTGTTAATGTATCTTCTTGTTCTTTAAACGTATTTTCTAATTCTAATAAGTGTTGTTTCGTTGTATTGATATCCATTATTAGCCCTCCTTGTCATTTTTTATTGATTAAGCGTTAAAATATCGACTAGTCGTTGGTGCAAGTAATGCTTCTAGGAGTTTTTCAGAATAAGGTACGATTGTGATTGAAAATCCTTGCATATCTAATGATGTCATATAATCTCCCACATACCAATGTTTCACGTTTATATTTTGAGCATCAAAGTATTTTTTGATATATGACGTTGTAATATTCAGTTCAGACAATGGTGTGCCACCCATACCATTGACCATTACGATAACATTCTCAGTCTCAACTTCTTTTAACAATGCATCACCTAAATGCTTCACAATGTCATCAATAGACTCCATTTTTTGACGATGTAGTCCTTTTTCACCATGAATACCAATACCAATTTCAATATCATTTTCATTTATATCGAATCCATATTTACCAGTTGTTGGTACCATTGGTGGTGTTAATGCCATTCCAATACTTTTAATAGTAGGTAAAATATTTTCAACTTTAGATTTAATATCCGCTAACGACTCGCCATTCTCTGATAAATAACTCGCATATTTATGAATGAAGACTGTACCAGCAACTCCACGACGCTGTTCTACATCAGATACAGCAATATCATCCTTAACAACAACCATATCTACATTAATATCTTCCATTTCGGCCATTTCTTGAGCCATTTCAAAATTCATTACATCTCCAGCATAATTTTTAACAATTAATAATACGCCATCACCAGTATCAACATATTTAATAGCTTCTAAAATTTTATCTGGCGTTGGAGAAGTAAATACCTCACCACATACCGCAGCATCAAGCATACCTTGTGCAACATATCCAGCATGTGCAGGTTCATGACCGCTCCCTCCACCTGAAACGAGTGCTACACCTGATGTCTTTTTATCTTTTTTAACAATGATTGTATCTTCAATAATATCTAGCTCAGGATGTGCAATTAAAAATCCATCAAGCATATCACTTAAAAAGTCTTGTTTATCTTTAATTAGTTTCTTCATTGTTAGCCCTCCTTTGTCATTCATGTCTATTATAAATCAACCCTTTTAGAAAACGTTAACAATATACATAACAAAAGAGCGAAGCCTCCTAAAGACTTCACTCTTTTTCACACAATTTATACACTTTTAGTTTTATACATAAGATATAAGAAATAAGGTGCTCCAATAATAGCGACTATAATACCCGCTGGTACGCCAGTTGGTTCTAAAATGACTTTACCAAAAGTATCTGAGAATACTAATAGGAATGCGCCAACTAGTACTGCTATTGGTAAAAATAATTGATGACGTGGACCAACGATTCGTTTAGCTATGTGTGGTCCCATTAATCCAATAAATGATATAGAACCAGCCACTGCAACAGCTACTGAGGAAAGTACGACTGCAACAAAGAATAACACCATACGTTCTTTGCCCACTTTAACGCCTAATCCTTTAGCTACATGTTCGTGTGTATTAATAATATTAAGTTCATTAGATTTATAAAATAAATAAGGTAATATCACAATAATCCATGGTAAAAAGGCAGCGACGAATATCCATTCATCTCCCCATATATTACCTGCAAACCATGTAGCAATAAATTCAGATTGATCTTCATCAAATTTTGACATTAAAGTGATTGAACCACCATATAATGCGGTTTGCATACCTACACCAATTAATACCATACTTGAAGGTGTGACACCATTTCGCTGATTAATACTAAACATAAATATAACTAACGCAGTTGCTACACCACCTATGACACTAATAAGGGGTAATACATAGACAAAATTGTCAGGTTTTATTTGTCCTATCGTAATAAATAAGGCAATAGCAAAACCACCACCAGCATTAATACCTAAGATACCTGGTTCAGCTATTGGATTTTTCGTGACACTTTGAACAATTGCGCCACTCATACTTAAAGCAGCTCCTGCTAAAATAGTAATCAACATTCGGGGCAGTCTAAAATCCACCAAAATGAGTGTATCTGTATAGTCGCCCTGACCAGTCAATATTTTAAAGAATTTACTTACTGGTATATTATATTCACCGGAGGCTACGCTCCACGTACAAGCTAAAAAGACTAATATTACAAACGTAATAAACGTGATGATTTGTTTGCGTCTTAACTTACTGTCTATCATATAGAACGTCCCCCTCTTTTAACTAAATATAAGAAGTAAGGAACGCCAATAAATGAAATAATTGCACCTACAGGCGCGCCACCTAAATATCTTGCTAACATATCAGCTACTAACATTAAAATACCACCTAATAAAGCAGTCAAAGGTAACACTTTAGCATAATCTGTTCCAATTAAAAATCTAACAATATGTGGCACCATTAAACCTACAAATGCAATTTGTCCTACCATTGAAACAGCAACACCAGCAAGTATCATTGATAAAACTAATATCACAACACGAATTACTGTTACATTTTGTCCTAAACCTTTAGCTAAAGATTCTCCCAAGTTTAATATCGTTAATTGTTTACTCATCGTAAGAATAATAAGTAACGCAATTATAATGATAGGCGCAGTCCATATAATTTGAGACCATGTTGTACCTGATACACCACCGGCACTCCAAAATGTAAGAGATTGGTTTAATCTAAATATGAGTGCTACACCTTGACTTAACGCAGTTAACATAGCACTTACAGCTGCACCAGCTAAAATAATACGCATAGGATTAAATCCGTCTTTTCTTGAACGGCCAATCATTAATACAATTGTTCCACCTAATAATGCACCAAGAAATCCTGCAATCATTAGTAATGTAAAAGGAGCTTCTGGATAAAAGGCATATGTCAGTGCTAATCCGAATGAAGCGCCAGAGTTTAATCCAATTAAACTTGGATCTGCCAAACTATTTTTCGTTACGCCTTGAATAACTGCACCTGCAACGGATAAAGCCATACCTACTAATATAGCACCTAAATCTCTAGGTATTCTAATTTCACTTATTACATTGTGTTGTTGGTTTTTTGGATTATAGTTGAAAATTGCATCTATTATAGTTGGAATATTAATTTTGGCATCACCATATAAAATAGATAAAAATAGCGCTATTGCTAGCACTATTATTCCACCTATTAAATAAGAGATAAATTTAACATTGCCCTTTTTGCTTGGATTTGACATTATATTCATACCTTTTCTATATGATTTATATTTATCTATTACTTTTTATGATGAGTATGATTTATTACATAAGTCATAAGTAACTAATAGTGGTTTACCTGTTCTAGGATCTTCACTTAATACAACATCAATGTTAAACACTTGCTCTAAAATGTCTTTAGTTAGTATTTCATTAGTTTCCCCATTAGCTATAATTTCTCCTTTTTTCATAGCAATAAGATGGTCTGAGAAACGGATAGCTTGGTTAATATCATGTAACACCATAATAATGGTACAACCTTGTTCTTCATTTAATTTTTGAACCAATTCTAATATTTCTAATTGATGAGAGATATCTAAATAAGTTGTTGGCTCATCTAAGAAGATAATATCAGTACGTTGTGCTAAAGCCATTGCAATCCACACACGCTGTCTTTGACCACCACTTAAGTCATTGATTGAACGATGTCTAAATTCTGATGTTCCAGTAACATCCAATGCCCAATTAATTTCTTTTTTATCTTCTTCAGATAAACGACCAAAGCCTTTTTGATGTGGAAATCGGCCATATGAAACCAATTCGCCTACTGTTAAACCATCAGCAACTTCTGGTGATTGTGGTAAAATCGCTATTTTTTTAGCGATTTCTTTCGTAGATTGGGAATGAATACTTTCTCCATCTAAATTAATTGATCCATCTTTTACGGATAGTAAACGAGAGAGTGCTTTTAATAAAGTAGACTTTCCACAACCATTTGGTCCTATAATTGATGTCACTTTACCATCAGGAATCTCAACATCTAGATTATTTATAATAGTCGTATCGCCATAACCAATTGTTACTTGTTCACCATTTAAACGACTCATAATTCCCCTACTTTCTAAAAAATTACTTTATATTCAGAAAAGATAACTGTACTTTTATATTTTTAACATCAATGTAATTGATAATCATTATCATAATGGTTATTATAACATTTTCACTATTTTTTGACTAATAAATTCATGATTTATTATAAATTGTCAATTAAAAAAACCACTTTAAGTTAACTAGAATGACTTAAAGCGGTCTTATAAATACTTTTTTATTCGTCTATCAAGAATCCATTTCCATACACATCTCTCACATCATGAATAACAAGGAATGCTTGATGATCAATATTTCTAATGATTTTTTTAGCACGTGATACTTGTGTCTTAGTAATAACTACATAAAGTACATCTTTCTCTTCTCGAGTATAATATCCATGTCCATTTAAAATAGTTAATCCACGACCAACTTGTTCGTCAATCGCTTTAGCCACTTCTTCTGGTTTACTTGAAATAATCGTCATCGCTTTCTTAGTATTTAAACCTTCTATTACATATTCCATGACCTTAGTACCTATATAAAGTGAAATAACTGTAACTAGTGCACGATCTATTGAAATAACAGTTAAAGAAATCACTACTACAATTAAATCGAAAAATAATAAAGCATAAGGTGTACTCACATCTAAATATTTATGTGCAATTCTAGCTAAAATTGTTGTTCCAGCCGTAGTTCCTCCAGCTAAAACAATTACTCCAATACCTAAACCAACACATGAGCCACCAAAAACTGCATTGACAATGACATTGCCTGTTTCAATATGCCAAGAATCAGTTAAACTTAGGAATACAGAAATTAGGAAAGTTGCTACAATGGTCAAATACATACTACGTTTACTTAAAAACTTATATCCTACAACAATTAAAACTGCATTAACTACAAAGTTAACTATGGCTGGAGATAAATGGAAAGCATAATATAAAACAATAGCTAAACCAGTAACGCCACCTTCACCTAAATTACCAGAAATGATAAATGCATTGACGCCTGCTGAAAAAATAAATGATCCAATTATAACTAAGATTAAATCTCTTACTAATCTCTTCAAGCAACCACATCCCTATTATTATTTTTTTATATGATTAACAAAATGTTAGCACACGCACATATCCTCCTACAACACCGCTTCTATAAATAATTCGTATTTTGAGTATTTTATGTTTAAAACCATAATTTTTAAAAGTAAGAAACTTCATTTTAATTACTGAGATGAGTGTGTTAACTAAATTTTAAATTTTCAGAATTTTTAATTTACTTTTCGCTATTTCTTTGTTATACTTACATTAACTTCTTTAGTAAAGAAGTTATCTCCTTTGTGTTGTTTATAGTAACAAAACAAATTTTGCTCGAAGTACTGTAACAGTACCTAGTCCTTACCGTTACAAGTACATTAATATTCATTTCCCATAAAAGCCAAGTATAAGAAGTGTGTCCTCACTTACTATACTTGGCTTTTATCATGATTCCTTATTTTATTTGATATAAAATACACCTCCCATTTTGGAAAGTCATCCCAAAATAGGAGGTGTTATCAATTTATCTTACCAAGCAAATAAACCTACGAATGCAGCTGTTAATAATGAAACTAAAATACCTGCTAATAACATCATAGGAACATATTTTGATACAAAATCTGACGTTTTCTTGTCTACGATACCTTTTAACGTACCGATAATCATACCAATTGTGGAGAAGTTAGCAAATGAAACTAAAAATGTTGAAATGACTGCTTTATGATGTGGTGAAAGTGTGTTAATCGTTTTAGACACTTCACCCATAACTACAAATTCGTTTGTAACGATTTTTTTCGCCATTTGTTGTGCAACTAACCAAGCTTCATCAAAAGGAAGTCCAAGTAATAATGCAAATGGATACATAAATACGCCTAGAATTTGGTTTAAACCAAAGCTACCTTTTAATCCCATTAAATGACCGATGCCACCAGTAATTAAATTAATAAGACGATCGGCTAAATCAGCTAATGCTACGAAACTAATGACAAAAGCAATGATAATTAATACTAACTTTCCTGCTGCTAATACAGAATCACCTAGGAAAGAAAAGAAAGGTTGTTTTTCAATTTCATCATTTTTAATACTGTAAATAATATCTTCTTTTTCATCCACAGTAACTGGATTAAGAATTGATGCAACGATAATTGCATTCACAATGTTTAAAGGAATAGCAGTCAATACTAATTCACCAGGAATCATTTGAACATATGCACCAACAATCGCACCTGAGACTGAACTCATTGACATCATAGCTACAGTTAAGACACGCACTTCATTCATACGTTTCAATTGTTCATTAGACACAGCTAATGCTTCAGTATTACCTAAAAACATCATCTCAATTCCAAAGAATGATTCGAATTTAGGTTGACGTGTAATTTTAGCGAGTAACCAACCAATTGCACCGATTAATTTTGGAAGGATATTAAAATACATTAATATATCGAACAGCGGTACAATTAAAAGAATCGGGAATAAAGCACTTACTGCCATATCCATTTGTTTATTAGAAACAAAACTATTAAATGCAAATCCTGTGCCTTCATTTGCTGATTGTATAACCCAGGAAATTCCATTTGCTGCTGCTTTAATTCCAGTTTTCCCCCATGGGAAGTATATAAAGAACCAAGCTAGGAATAAGTTCAATACGACTAAAATAATAATTGATTTCCATTGTATATTTTTTCGTGATCTTGAAAATAATACTGCTATACCAAGGAAAACAATTAACCCAATGATATTAATCAATAAAAACATCTGACACCCACCTATTTATTTAATTTTCCAAAAAACGTTTTTTGCTAAAGTAACAACTTATTAAATATGTATAACTCTATGACAAAGTGAATTGTCACTCCCAAAACAGAGTATAGATTATTGAATTTATTATACCATTTGTAAAATTGACTTAAAATAAGTATTTTCATTATCAACTTGAATTTTATTAACACATCGTGACATATTATTTGTAGGAATAAGAACTGAAGTTTCCAATAGTAGTGTAAGTTGAGTCATATAAAAATTTTTATACATACGGAATTTCTTTAATTTAGTTTAATGATGTTTATTAAATTACACGAAAGGTCCTTATTTTTTCAAGGTGTTTTCCAATGTATAAATACGTAGTATATATGGCGAGACTCTTGAGGGAACAGGACAAGCTGAAGACTACAGGCTGAAGCTGTCCCCTAAGAAAGCGAGCCGATAATACGAAGTATTATAAATAAAGAAGCCAGTAAATGAGTTTTTTGGATAAACTCATTTACTGGCTATTTTTCTAGGATTTATGTCCCAGCCTCATTAATCTTAATCAGCAAGCTTCTGAGATGTGACAAAGTGTTTATATTTTTCATGTGATGTCATTAATTCACTATGTGTACCTTTACCTGTCACTTGACCTTTATCAATAAAGATAATTTGGCCCGCTTTTTTAATTGTAGAAAGTCTATGTGCAATAACAATTGTTGTACGACCTTCCATCAATGTTTCTAAAGCTTCTTGAATTTTCAACTCCCTCTCACTATCTAAATTAGCTGTAGCCTCATCAAGCAAGAGAATATCTGGATTTTTAACAAAACTACGTGCAATATCAATACGTTGTCTTTGACCACCAGATAGCTTAAGTCCTCGTTCACCAACCAACGTATCATATCCTTCATCAAACTGCATAATAAATTCATGACAGTTCGCTAATTTGGCGTATTTTGTAAGTTCCTCATCAGTTACAGTGCGATTCACACCATATAAAATATTGTCTCTTATAGTACCACTCATCATAGAATTAGATTGCATAACATAACCAATTTTTGTACGCCATTTAGATAATGGAATATCAAAAATACTAGTTCCATTATAAGTAATGTCACCACTTTCTATGTCATACATGCGTTCAATTAAATTAAAAATGGTACTCTTACCAGAACCTGAAGGCCCTACAAATGCACTTACCTGCCCTTGAGGAATATTAAATGAAACGTTGTCTAAGATAGGTTTTACATCATATTTGAAATTGACATTATCAAACGAAATTTCGCCATCATGGATTTCAATATCTTTTGATTCTTCTAGAGCTTCAGTTGGTTCGATAGGTTCTTGCATAATTTCATAAATACGATGACTTGCTCCGACAGCTTTTTTATAATCTGTAATTAATGTTGATAGATTGATTAGAGGCATAGATAATTGTATTACGTAAAAAATCATCGCAATTAAAGTTCCGGCAGTAATAGCGCCTGTCGCGATTTCTAATGCACCAAAGCCAAGAATAATAGCGATTGTTAACAACATCACTACACCAGAAATAGGTTGTACAACAGCAGAAATTTTAGCTTGTTTTAAACCTAATCGATAAATTTCATTTAAATTAGTATGAGCGTTGTCTAATTCGAGCCTTTCCGTATTAGACACTTTAACTAATCTCATTTCAGTTAATACACGACCAAGTAAACCACTAAAGTTAGCAATTTCAGTTTGTGTATTAGTTGAAATTCTCTGCATTACTTTACCTAAAGGAATCATAATAAGTACAAAAATCGGAATTGTAATAAATGTTAATAACGTCATTTTCCAATCCATGATAAATAACATAACTAATGATCCTAATAAAGTTAATACAGAAGGTAATAAATTAGGTAGCTTTTGAGATATAAATTCATTTATCACCTTTGTGTCGTCTGTTAAACGACTCATCAGTTGACCACTTTCGTTCTTATCAAAAAATGGCATTTTTAATTGAATGATATGTTCCCATAATAATGAACGGATATCATAAATCATCTTTTCACCAATTTTACTTAGTAAATATAATCCTACACCACTTAAAATAGCGTTAAGTAAGAAAATACCACCAAAAATGGCTACGAGATTCCAGTTCATAGTGCTTACTGAGAATTTATCTACTAATCTCCCAGTAAATAGAGGAACTAATAATCCGCTCAAACTTCCTAATGAAGTAATAATAACTGCCGCTATGATTAACCCAATTGGCCAAGTGAGCCGTTTAAATAAAAAGAATAAAGGGTTAGTTTGTTTCATAATAATACCTCTTCTATTAAAATTCATATTTCAAATTTTGCTCAATCTTACTAAAACATTCTGACATCCCAAATAATCAGTCTTTATCAATTATAATCAAATATCAAAAATTTTAAATCATACATATACCTCTTAAATAATGTGTATGATAAAATATGTTAGTCGAAAATAACAGATAAAGGAAAGAAATCATGAAAAAAATCTTTATACTCATTATAACTATGTTCTTCGCAATACACATTATAACACCTTTTGCTAATGCAGAGAATAATGATATTACTCCAGTTCAAGCTGCAAACGAAGGTGGATACAATGTAACCGAAGTATATCAACCTGAAAGTGCTATTAATGTTAGTCAAAATGGACAAATTTTATATGAATATAATAAAGACAAAAAATGGTATCCCGCTTCTATGACTAAATTGATGACGATGTATCTCACTTTAGAAGCGGTAAAAGATAAAAAACTATCACTAAATGATGAAGTAAAAATGACTAATCGCGAATATCAAATGTCTACACTTCCAGAATTAAGTAATACCAAACTTTATCCAGGTCAGAAATGGACTATTGCAGATTTACTTCAAATTACTGTATCCAATTCAAGTAATGCGGCTGCTTTAATTTTAGGTGAACAAGTATCAGGAAATGTAAATGATTTTACTGATTTAATGAATAAAAAAGCCAAAGAACTTGGAATGAATGACACCCATTATGTTAATCCAACAGGAGCTGAGAATTCACGTTTAAAAAGTTTTGCACCTTCCAAATATAAAGATACTGAGAATAATACAACAACTGCTCGTGATTATGCTATTTTAGATCAACATGTTATTAAAGATACACCTAAAATATTACATTTCACAAAACAACTATCACCAACGACACACGGTGTGACGTACTATACATTTAATCATTCATTAGATGGTGCTGATATGAGCTTACCAGGAACAGATGGTTTAAAAACGGGTTCAAGTGATACAGCAGATTACAACCATACAATTACTACCAATCGCCATGGTTTTAGAATTAATCAAGTCATTTTAGGTGCTGGGGACTATAAACATGTAGGCGGAGAAAAACAACGAAATATGATGGGTAACGCACTTATGGAGCGTTCATATAATCAATACAAATATGAAAAAATATTATCAAAAGGAAAACAAAAAATTAACGGTAAAACATATTATGTAGAAAAAGATCTTTATGATGTATTACCAAAAGACTTTTCTAAAAAAGATTATAAATTAGTAATCAAAAATGGAAAAGTACATGCTGACTATGACCGTCAATTCATAACAAAACAAGAAGGTCCACCTTCAGTATCAGTGCATAAACCGATTGTACACGAAGCGACAACAGTTGCTAAAAGTACATGGAAGACATACCCTATCATTGCAATACTTTTTGGTTTAGGTATAGTTATTGTCCTAGCCATCGTAATTCACCTTATTCTTCAAGCTATTCGTAAAAAATAAAAAGAAGGACGACGTCTTGGCTAAATGCCATGACAATCGTCCTTTTTATTATATAGGAAATTATTTAGCGTCTTTTCCATATAATTCTTGTTTGATTTTTGTTGTAGAAATACCTTCTGTACGGTTAAGATAAATCACTTCACATTTATCTTTTAAGAAATCAAATTCGCCTTCCCAGTCGTGTCCCATAACGAAAACATCGACATCGAAACGTTCAACATCAATTTCTTTTTGACCCCAACCATCTTCTGGTATAACTAGGTCTACATAACGGATTGATTCTAACATCATTTTACGTTGGTTATAGTCATAATATGATTTTTTATTTTTCACTTGGTTGAATTCATCAGTAGATAACGCAACGATAAGATAATCTCCCATTTCACGTGCTCTTCTTAATAATTCAATGTGTCCATAATGTAATAAATCATATGTACCATAAGTAATTACTCGTTTCATGATACGTGATTCTCCTTAACTAAATATTTAATGAAAATTTATATTCTTAATGTAGCATAAATTATTAACGCTTACCATTAATTAAACAAAAAGTAATTCTTTATTTAAAAATTAAATAATCTTTTCTTATAATTTATTTAGTATTTGTTTTAATTTTTGTTTACTTGAAAATGCTGATTTTTTTGGAAATATTTGAGCCAAAAATCGAATATATCCGGGTCTACCAATTCCCACCTCTAATAGAGCACGTCTCCATTGATGATACAGAGGCTTAGTCCAATGTGTCGCACCTTGTTCTACCGCTTCTACTATTCTAAACATGGCATCTCCAGAATAATGTGTCTCTTGCATCAATTTAATATACTGCGTCACACTTTCGATAAATGATGATGTAATAGCGCTATTTTTTAATAAATGCGCTTGAATTAAATAACTTACGATTAAATTATCCATTCGATAACTATAGTATGTTTTCTCATTCATTAGTAATAACAATTCCATTACACGTTGACGTACTTTCATTGCATCTTCCATATAAGGTAAAAATGTATCTGCACGACGATCTGTAACTGAACCTTCTCGCTCATTATAACCATATGCAATAATAGACATGAGATTAATATCACGTGCTTTTGAATATGCTCTCACCATAAAAGTATGTTCTTCGCAAAATACAACATCTTCATCAAATCTTAGTGAAGCAAAGCGAGCACTGAATAGTTTCCCGCCTGGTCCAATCGATTGTAGAATTTCAGGATTACGTTCTAATGTAACCACTTCATCTCTTTTAATTTCCTCATGTGTTGGAAATACTTTCCACTCACCATGAACATCTCGTCCAATTTGACCAATTACAATATCCGTTTCACTGTGATTCTCAAATGTTTTTATCATGGCATCAATTCGACTCGGTAAATACTCATCATCCGCATCTAAAAACATAAATGCCTCTGTATCATCGTCCATCGCTGCTAAGCCTACGTTACGACTTCTAGCAGCGCCTTGATTATCTTGATGTATTACCTTAATATTTGGATATTCCTTTTGCAATTCAGTTAATACTTGTTTTGTGTTATCTGTAGAGCCATCATTGACACAAATAATTTCAAATTCAGCTTCTGTATCAATAGAGGTAATAGCCCTTCTAATTGTATCCTGTCCATTATATACAGGTATAATAATAGCTAATTTCATTCTTTCACCAACTTATCTATATAATTTATAACTTGATTCAATGTTTCTTTAGTATTATATTTATGCCAATTTTTAAATAACGGCTTTAATTGATTATCTTGTTGTTGAATTTTAGTAATTAATTCTTCCTCTGTTGCCACTTTATATTCATTAGGAATATCATAATAAAATTGATTAAGCCCTCTAACACGTTCATATTCTGTTTCGTCATAGACGTAAAATAGTGTTGGTTTATTAAGTAAACTTGCTTCTATCGGAATAGAGCTATAATCACTAATAATGATATCAGCCATAATAAGCAATGATGTAGTATCAATGTCTTGTGTTGTTCCATGGTTAGAAATTGATGGATGTAAATGACTTATTAATGTATATTCAGGCAATTGACTATTGAAATGTTCCTTATTAATTTGGCGATTTTCTTGATGATTTTCTCTATAAGTCGGCAAGTATACTGCTAATTTACCTTGAATACCATACTGATCTTTCAATCTTTTTTGAGCTTTGTTTATATCTGTTTTTAAATATTTATATAATCTTGGAAGACCAAAACGTAACATCTGAGAAGGTTGCGCATCAAATGATTCATTAAAACAATGCCCCATTTCATCGGCACCAATCAAATAATAATCTGTTGCATTATACACACGTTTATATTGGTTTACTACACTAGGATTATTTAAATCAACTTGATGATCGGTTAATCCAAAATCTTTTAATGCTCCGGAAGCATGCCAAGTCTGAATCACTGTTTGATTTTGCTTTTTATGGTATGCGCCCATCATTAAATAATACGTATCAATTAGAATCACTTTTGCTGTACTTAAAGCCTTAATGTGTGCAATAACATTCTTATTACCTGCCTTGATATATGTGACATTAGGTAAATCTTGAACATGGTGACGGTGCTTATCAGTAGTAATCACTGTTAAACGATAACCTTTAGCACATAATCTCTCTATAATCGGCAACATATCATTAGGAAAAGTCATCATTACAACTATACTTTTCTGTTTAACCTTGAATCCTCTAAACAGCAAATTAAATATAGCAATAACGCACATATATATTTTTTTAATTAAAACTCTCATCTTTTCACCGTCTTTATACTGATTTATTGTTATTTATAAATTATAAACGATTCCTACTTTGATAGAAAATAATTATCCTTTCTTTACATTTAACATAAAAAAACAGACCAACCTTTAAAGTCAGTCTGCTTTACTCTTCAAATTACGATATTCCCTTATAAGAAATCTGCAAAGTGATCTCTATATTTCTTATGAAGGATAGAACCTAAAACAAAGAATACCAAAATAACCACGACGTTATATAGTGCCATTTTCCAATGATCAATGAAGTACCATTGGTGGAATAAAATAGCTGCACGATATGATTCAGCGATAAAATACACTGGATTGAACATCATAATTTTATGAACAATACCACTCACACCGTGATCTTTAGGTATCCATAAAATTGGAGACATATAAAATAGTATTCTCATTAATGCTTGCATAGCCATTTGAGTATCTCTAACTAAAATACCTAACGTTGATGTAAATAATGCAACAGAAGCAGTTAATAAAAACGCAAATGGTACATAAAGGAATAACTGAATAATATGAATAGATGGGTAAATACCTCTAAACATACACGCTATAATAATGATTAAAAGCAAGCCAATATGTCCATAGAATCTACTCGTTACTATATAAGTAGGAATGATAGACATAGGAAAATTCATCTTAGCGACTTGATTAAATTTTTGTGATATAGATTTGGTACCCTCGAGTACACCTTGGTTAATAAAGAACCACATACTAATACCTACAAGTAACCAAAATACAAATGGTATACCATGTACAGGTGAATTACTTCTAATTCCCAATCCGAAAACTAACCAATACACCATTATTTGTAAGGTTGGGTTTAAAAGTTCCCAAGCAATCCCTAAATAGTTACTATGGTTAGATATTTTAATTTGGAATTGAGCAAGTCTTTGGATTAAATAAAAGTTTTTGATGTGTTCTTTAAATACAGTTACAACTGCTGACATTGAATTAAACCACACTTTCAAACATTTAATATATTTATATACAATTGATAAATGAGATAAAATGAATCAGACAATCCTTAAAGTAATCTCAAATTAAAAGAATGCTTATACTAATTAACATAGAATATGTAAAGTACGCGCTTAAGAATTAATGATGTTATATCTCAAACTCATTGTTTTTAATATGGAATTTTGTTTTATTCGAATGAAGCATTATAAACAAATTTATTTCAGTGTAAGAAATTAGTTTATTATATCTTCATCTTATTATACAATCATTTAAGTTATAAAACACAATTAAGCATTTTACAAGATTATTGTTTGATGTATATTAAGTCATTTTATTATAAGACATAACTCCTATAGACATTTACAAAATATTAAACAAAATCTTCTGTTCACTTTACACTAGGTTAATAAATTTAACAACTGATGTGTTGTATATTATAATCTATATAAATGCAATTAAGGAAGGACTAATTATGAGCGTATCGGTAAATATAGAACATGTAACTAAAGAATATCGTATATATAGAAATAATAAAGACCGTATTAAAGATTCACTAATACCGAAAAATAAAAACAAAACATTTTTCGCACTAGATGATGTTTCTCTTCAAGCACATGAAGGTGATGTCATTGGTCTTGTTGGTATAAACGGTTCAGGAAAATCCACATTAAGTAACATGATTGGTGGTTCGTTATCTCCTACTTCTGGTAATATTGATCGTAAAGGTGATGTTAGCGTTATAGCTATCAACGCTGGTTTAAATGGTCAATTAACTGGTGTAGAAAATATTGAATTCAAAATGTTATGTATGGGGTTCAGACGTAAAGAAATTAAAGAATTAATGCCACAAGTTATTGATTTTAGTGAATTAGGTGAGTTTATTTATCAACCTGTTAAAAAATATTCTAGTGGTATGCGCGCTAAACTCGGGTTTTCAATCAACATCACTGTAAATCCTGATATTTTAGTAATCGACGAAGCATTATCTGTAGGTGATCAGACTTTCACACAGAAATGTTTAGATAAAATTTATGAATTTAAAGAAGCTAATAAAACTATATTCTTTGTTAGTCACAACATACGCCAAGTTAAAGAATTTTGTACAAAAATCGCGTGGATTGAAGGCGGCAAACTTAAAGAATTTGGTGAATTAGATGATGTTTTACCACAATATGAAAAATTCCTAAAAGAATTCAAGAAAAAATCAAAAGATGATCAAAAAGCATTTAGAAGAGACTTAGACGCTTCTCGATTTGTCGTAAAATAATTTACCCATTAGATTTATATCGCTATTTTTAAAGGCAACCAATGAGTGTTCGAACTAACACATTGGTTGCCTTTATTGTATTTCATATATAACAAATAATTATTAATGTTTTCTCTTTTGTTTAGCAATTTTTATCATGAATTTGGGAATACTTTTTAATCTGCCAAGACGTTTCCAATCAATTAATAAACGATATATCCATTCAATATTGAATTTTCTAAAGAATTTAGGCGCACGCTTTTTAGCTCCACTAAATACTTCAAAAGAACCGCCTACTCCCATCATAACAGTGTGTTGGAATTGTTTGCTATGTCGGGCAATCCATTTTTCTTGTTTTGGATACCCCATACCCACAAAAATATAATCAGGATCAAAAGTATCTATCCTTTTAATAACTGTTTCATCTTTTAAATTAATATAACCATGATGATGCGCAAAAGTTACTCTTGGATATTTAGCCTTTAATTGTTGTTCTGCTTTTTCAATAATTTCATTTTTCGAACCTAAGATAAATACTTTTTGTTGATTTGCATTGGCTATTTTTAAACATTCTTCTAATAACTCTATTCCTGGAATTCTGTGCGGTAATGGTTGCTTTAATCGATGAGATGCTTTTACTATACCTGTACCATCAGCTATAACATAGTCCGCATTATTAATAAGCTGTTGATAATCTTGGTGTTCTGATGCATAGTCTACAATTTCAGGATTTGCAGTAACTATAAACAAATTATGAGATGTTGGTGTTGTGAAAAATGTTTTAATATTTTCAACCATTTCTGACATTGTTACATGGTCAAAATATACACCTAAGATATTAACCTTTTTACTATTCTGCTGACCCTTAAATGTCATAAAAGAAATCTCCTATCCTACTTGGTCAATAACTCTATATAATGTTGCCAAGTATTATCCTATATATCAAAATTGTTTTAATTCTAACTAAAATGTACGATTATTTTAACACATCACTCAACATTCAGAAAATTTTATTTAAACACCTATATATTCTTCTAATTTAAGTCTTAAGTCTAAAAGCCAATTTCTAAACAATAGATTATAATGAATATTAAAGTATCAAATACTTATAGATTTACTCAAACAAGTTATTATCTATAAATGGAGCGTTAATATGTCAATAATCGAATCATTTTTAACTACACACATTCAATTAAATATATTTATCATTTTTTTTATTAGTATTATCTATATCGTCGTCCACCAAAATCGTTACAAACACTACTATCGTTATTTCGCTATTGTACTTAATTATATTCCTGTACTCACACACGAATTTGGTCATGTACTCTTCAATAAACTCTCTGGTGGTCGTGCTAAAGATTTAGTTATCGTTACGCTTCCTTCTGAAAGAGAAACGACATTACAACAAGGATACGCTATTACGCAATCGAAAGGTTATTTAGGACAATGGATTACCACTTTAGGCGGTTATATTATGCCCCCGTTAATGTTATGGTTAGGTGTTTTAACTGCATATTATAATCATCCTAGCTTTTTTATTATGTTTTATTTAGCTATATTTATTTATTTCCTAATTCTAACTTCTCGTAAGCTGTCACCTATTCTTATTATTATAGTCATGTCACTATTATTATATATACTTTTCCAATACGATGATTTAATGATTACTCACCAAATAGTGGTTTATAGTTATCACTTTATTTTAGGAGTACTGTTAGGTGAAGTACTACAATCATCGTGGACTATTTTTAAATTAACATTCCAAAAACCTAAACCTAGTTGGGATGGCAGTACACTAACACAAATCAGTAAAATCCCAACAGTATTTTATAGTCTAGTTTGGATTTTTATTAATTTATATGCCGTTTATTTATTAATCAAATTATCATTTTTCTAAAAATAAAATACAAATATTAGCAACATCACTATATAAAAAAACTTGAGTCTTACTTTTACATCTAATTTTCAGTGTATAACACCAAAATAATGTACTAGACTCAAGTTTTTTATATTATTTTTCAGCAAAAATATTCATTGCATTTTCGTAACTTAAAATAGTTATAACTTCATTTCGTTTAATAATAATCACTTTATTCGTATCATCTTTCGAAACGACTTCAACTTCATTTCCAATAGAAATATCTTTACTTGAAAGGTATACCAACAATTCAGTTTTATCTCTGACACGCTTAATAGTTAACATATCACCTGGCTGAAATTCGAGTATTGTCTTCGTGTATTTCTCTTTATAATGGTGATCTCTAGGTATAACACCACCATGCGGGCAAGTCTCAGGGTAGTCTAAAATTTTGTCTAAACGTTCTACGAATAAATCTGAGATTCTATGTTCAAGAATTTCTGCTTCTTGATGCACTTCTTCCCAATTGTATTTTAAAATCTCTATCAAAAATAACTCGAGTAATCGATGTCTTTTAATAATATCTAAAGTGAGATTTAACCCTTCTTCTGTTAATTTAACACCCTTATATGGTTTCGTTTCTACATAACCAGATTTTTCTAGTCTACTTACCATTTCACTTACTGAAGGTGGCTTTATATTTAAAAATTGAGATAATTTTTTATTTGATACGAAAGATACATCGCCGTCATTCGTCAATATAGCTTTGAGATAATCCTCTTTTTCTTCAGTTAACATCATTTCACCTCACATATATTCACTTTATTGTATCACGAATCTACTTGACATGTTAAAACTTCTCAGTTTATTATAATATAAATTAGGTTAGCCTAAACTTTTAATTAGGAGGTGTTAATATTTGCTAGAAGTTAAGAATTTAAATCTATTTCTAGGTAATAAACATGTTTTAAAAGACATCAATTTTAAAATTCCTATCATCGGAGAAATTATAGGAATTATGGGACCTAATGGCGCAGGTAAATCTTCTATGCTCAAATCATTAACAGGAGATTTTCATGCATCTGGTACTCAGTTATTATATGAACGTCCAATACATAACCAATTGAAACGTATGACTTACATACCTCAAAAATCAAATATCGACTTAGATTTCCCCATTAATGTTGAAAAAGTTATCTTATCCGGATGCTATGGAGAGATAGGTTGGTTTAATCGACCGAGACATGATACTAAAGTTCAACTCAAACATTTATTAGAGGATTTAGATTTAACGTCATTAAGACATAAACAAATTTCAGCATTAAGTGGTGGACAACTTCAGCGAGTACTAGTCGCAAGAGCACTTATGTCTAAAAGTATGCTTTATTTATTCGATGAGCCTTTTATTGGAATAGATTTTAAAAGTGAACGTTTAATTATAAATAAAATTAGACAACTTAAAGCTCAAGGTAAATTAATTCTTATCGTACACCATGATTTATCTAAAGCATCACATTATTTTGATCGAATCATGTTACTTAACCAAACTTTAAAATACTTTGGTAGTACTGAAGATGCACTCAATAATGACACCCTTTTAAACGATACATTTTTGTCACAATCACCTCGTCAAAGTTTAGCACGAAAGGAAGTGACCCAGTCGTGAATGATTTTTTAGCTCATATATTGAATTATCAATTTTTAAATAGGGCTTTAATTACATCGATGATTGTTGGCGTAGTATGTGGCACTGTCGGGAGCCTTATTGTTTTAAGAGGTTTGTCATTAATGGGTGATGCAATGAGCCATGCAGTATTACCTGGGGTGGCATTATCTTTCCTTTTTGGAATACCTATGTTTATTGGCGCATTAGTGACAGGAATGGTTGCCAGTATTTTAATTGGTTTTATTACTTCTAAAAGTAAGACCAAACCTGATGCAGCAATTGGTATAAGTTTCACCGCATTTCTCGCATTAGGTGTTATATTAATTAGTTTAATTAACAGTACAACAGATTTGTATCATATTTTATTTGGTAATTTACTAGCAATTACACATACAACATTCTGGACAACGATTATCATTGGTCTATTTGTTTTATGTCTTATTGTAATATTTTATCGACCTTTAATGATTTCTACTTTCGATAATACCTTTAGTAGAATGAATGGCTTAAACACGACAGCTATACATTATTTTGTCATGTTGTTACTTGCTCTAGTAACTGTTGCGAGTATACAAACAGTAGGCATTATTTTAGTAGTTGCGTTATTAGTAACACCCGCTTCTACTGCATTCTTAATATGTAAACATTTATATAGCATGATGGCAGTAGCAAGTTTTATAGGTGTTATTAGTTCAATTATTGGACTTTATTTCAGTTACATATACAACGTACCTAGTGGTGCAGCTATCGTTCTTTGTACTTTTGCTATTTATGTCATCACCTTAGGTATTACAACACTTAAAAATAAACAGAAAAGAGGCGTTGTTTAAATGAAAAAATTAATACCTTTATTACTAGCATTCTTTATTATCTTAGCTGGATGTGGCCAGTCGCAAGATGACAAACAGGATGCCGATAATCATAAATTAAAAGTAGTTACAACAAATTCAATTTTATATGACATGGTTAAAAATGTTGGCGGAAAACATGTTGACGTCCATAGTATCGTACCTGTAGGACAAGATCCTCATGAATATGAAGTCAAACCTAAAGATATTAAAAAGCTAACCGATGCAGACGTTATATTTTATAATGGATTAAATTTAGAATCTGGAAATGGTTGGTTTAAAAAAGCATTAAATCAAGCTGGAAAATCTATCGACGACAAAAAAGTCATTGCTGTATCTAAAGATGTTAAACCGATTTACCTCAACGGTGAAGAAGGCAATAAAGATAAATTAGATCCACACGCTTGGTTAAGTATTGAAAATGGTATTAAATATGTTAAAACAATTCAAAATAGTTTAATCAAGCATGATAACACTAATCAACAATATTACAAAGATCAAGGCCATCAATATCTTTCTAAACTAGAAAAATTAAACAAAGACAGCAAAGATAAGTTTAATGACATCCCTAAAGAGCGACGTGCCATGATTACTAGTGAAGGTGCTTTCAAATATTTCGCAAAACAATATGATATTAAACCAGGATATATTTGGGAAATTAATACTGAAAAACAAGGTACACCATCACAAATGAAACAAGCTATTCAATTTGTTAAAGATAACCATATTAAACACCTTTTAATAGAAACTAGTGTAGATAAAAAAGCAATGCAAAGCTTGTCTGAAGAAACACATAAAGATATTTATGGCGACGTATTTACTGATTCTATCGGTAAAAAAGGTTCAAAGGGTGATTCATATTACAAAATGATGAAATCAAATATAGATACGATTCATGGTAGTATGAAATAATATTTTAAATTCACTTGTTCAATATATACAACGACTTAATATAGTAGATGGCTGGGATAGAATGATTATGTGATTTAAATACCCAGCCACCCTATTAAGTCATATCTTGATAACTAATAGTCTCATATCGTGCGTGAATTTTATATTATCCTCCTAAAATATAAAATAGTTCTCTCACGCACGATATGGTGGTGTTAGTCTATCTCATCTCATTTATGTAGTGGGCTTAAACATTATTTAATCTCCCATGCGGTAAAGGTAATATTTCATCCCCCTTTACCAGTAGTTTTAATAAGACAGTTTATGTAAAATAGGTTCGTTTTTTCCCGAAAATTTTCAATCCTAGTATACTGACTGTCAATGTTATAAAGTCATCCCTAGTACACATAGGAAAAAAGCTCGTGAGGTTCATCCTCACGAGCTTCCCTATTTTTATAATGATTCTATGACATACTATCAACGATGACCATTTCATCGTAATTAATAGATTCTCTAAGTTTTAATGCAGTGCCTTCAGTAACTTCTTCGTCTTCTATTAATTCTCTAAGTATACGTCTTTGTTCACGCAATGCATTGAGTTTTATACGTGTTAACGTATTTTCGCTTGCAGAATTAAAGAAATTGTTTGGTGTTAAGTTATCTATACGCATTAAATAACCATCACAAATCATACCTACTTCTAATTTGTTATCATTAGTAGCTTCTTGTCCTAATCGTTTAACCACATTATAGTGAACCATCTTGTTAATTTTAACAAGTTCTAATAAGTTATCTGTAACGCTTAATGAAGATGCTGAATTGATTGTTGTTTTCACACGACGTTTCAAAAGCATACCTCTAAATAATACAATGAGTCGACGTATTAATGAAGCTTGTCGATATACTTGTGTACGTTCAGCATAACGCATATAGTTTTCCAAAATACTATTAGTGATATCTCCGTCATCAACTAATTGTTCCAATGTTTTCGTTTCTACATTAAATGCAATTTTTTGAAGTCTTTCAAGTTCTTTAGAGTTTTCATCATCTTTCTCCACTGATTTTAAGAATGTTAATTTATCATGATATTCCTTAATCACGTTACCATATCGATAACTTGTTTCAAAAGTTGATCTTTGATTTAGGTAGTCTATAACGTGTTCTAAAATGTAAATTCTTGCCTCTTTGAAATTCATACTACCTACTTTTACTTCAGGCGCATTAGCAGTTACAAATGGTAATAATAGTTGAGCAGCAACTAAACTTATAATAACCATTCCTGAAGCAATAAATAACAAATCGTTGCGATAAGAAAAATCTTGATGATTAGCTAAATAATACGGTAGTGTCAACGCAATGGCCAGTGAAATTGTTCCGTGAACACCACATAAAGTCATAATCAAAGCATATAAACTTCGCTTAGGTGGCTTTTCTGTTGTGTTATTGCCATCATCGTCTTGACTAATCATTTTTTGGAATGGACTGACTGATAAATAAAAATAAGGATATAATACATAAACCCATAAAAATCTAAACAGATAAACAGCCAATGCTACGAGAACAGTTATGACAATTAAAAAGATCAAATTGTGTGGTTCTGTTTTAATAATATTAATCACAACTTCAGGAACTAAAAATCCTAATATTGAAAATACAAAACCGTTTAAGACATATCCCAAAATATTCCATGTATGGTTATAACTCATTTGTAATCTTGTACGCGTTTGTGCAATTCTATCACGTTCAAAGCCGTGAACTAAGCCTGCTAACACTGCGGCGATAATACCAGAAGCATGGAATAATTCTGCCACTAAATATGTAACGAATGGTGTTAATAATTGAATAAACGTAAACATATTAATGTTTTCTATTCCACGGCGCATTAACGTCAATCTAAAACGAACTAATGCCATTCCAATAAGCAATCCTACAATTGCACCGCCTATAGAAGCAACTAGAAATTGCTCAATAGATTCCATTATTGAGAACGTTCCAGTTACAAGTACTCCAACTGCAATTTTAAATGAAATGATACCGGCAGCATCATTTAATAATGATTCACCTTCTAATATCGTCATTGCACCTTTAGGTAACACTTTCCCATTTGTAATTGCTTGCACGGCAACTGCATCAGTAGGACATAAAATTGCTGCTATGGCAAAAGCTGCACCCGTTGGTAATTCTGGCCATATCCAATGAATGAAAAATCCTACGCCCACTACAGTAGTAATAACAAGACCTAACGCCATCATCATAACTGGTTTTATATATTTTCTTAAATGGACCCTTGAGACATTAACGCCTTCTACAAATAGTAGCGGTGCGATAAGTGCGACCATAAATAATTCCGAATCAAAATTAAACTCAACAGGAATTGGAGTGATAAATAATAGCATACCTAAAGCAATTTGAATGAATGCTAATGGTACTTTCGGCATAAATGTATGAACAAATGAACTAATAATAACAACGCCGACAAATATAAGTAATGTTTCAAATATTTCCAAACTTTCACCTCTTTAATAAATTATTTTTGGGATGAAAATTAAGTAAAAAATAATGGAATTGATGTACTTCAGGGGTTAAATAAAGTAGAAGCGATTATTAAATAAAAAGCAAAACGTATATAACGGCATAATTGAATCCATTTGATAATTAAGCAGTAAGAATTCAATTAAGTTATCACAAATTGGTTTTATCAATACATCAATAATATAAATATTAATTGAAAAGTAAACACATAGAGTCTAAACGAATTTTATGATTTTGGAATGTTAAAGTACTGCACTGGTTAACAATAACGTCCAATATCAAAAGCCCAAACGTCACACTTTAAAGTTCCAAACTCATAAAACATTTTTATCACTTTCCAATAAATAACTACTTAAATTCACAATTTTCCTTGTTCAATATTTTATCATTATTTTACATAATACTTAAATAAATCGCACCTTTATTTCTCATATTTTTCTGACAAATATAAAAGCAATTAAACACTTATTTTTTAAAGTGTCCAATTGCTTTATTTCTTTTCCACAAATTATTTATAGAGCTTCTTCTTATCTTTATAATATAATTTTTCTCTTCTTTCTTCTCTCAATTTTGCTCGTGTTTTTAATTCTTCAGGCGAATTGAATTCATTTTGGCTGAGTAAAATCGAAGACTGTCTTGGCACATCATCTTTTCTATACATATAGGCACCATTTCGATAAGCAGCACGCGCTACCAAATGCATTCCAACTGGAGATGTTAAATTAATAAAAACAAGTGATAATAATAATCTAACACTGAAAAATCCAGCGTTCATAGTAAAGTAGATTAATACACCAATGATAGTCAATAATACAGATAAAGTAGAACTTTTCGTTGATGCATGACTACGTAAGAAGACATCTTGGAATTTCACAATACCTATCGCACTAATCAATGCGATAATACTACCTAGAAAAATTAAAATAGCAGAGATGAGGCTAACGATTTCTTTTATTGTTTCCATTGAAAACGCGACCTCCTCCAATAAATCTAGAAATGGATACTGAACTAACAAATGAAATAATCGCTATTAACATAATTGAATCTAGAAACGATACAGTATCCATAATGACACTCATGACACCAACAATCGACATCACAACTGCACTTGTCGCATCGAATGAAACAACTCTATCAGCAGTGGTTGGTCCTTTAATTAACCTAAGCAGACATATTAATAATGCAATACCAAATATAACCAGAGCTGAAATAATAAAAAATTGAGTCAAAGCCTGTATCATCGTGTCACCTCCAAGATTAAATCTTCATATTGTTTAATATTACGTAATAAATCCTTCTTATCTTTATCTGTCACATCAATACTATGAATTAAAAACTTATTTGTGCCTTTCGATATACGTATCACTGTCGAACCTGGCGTGATAATAATCAATATAGTTAAAAATGTAATTGCCCAGTCGTTTTTCAAATTCGTTTCGTACGTTAATAAACCTGGGTTCATATCTTTAGTTTTAAATAAAATATAATTAATTGTACTAATACTAGCTGTAATCAATTGATATAAATAAACCATTAAAAATTTAAAAGCAACCCATATTTTTCTTAAATAAAATTCTTGTCCGAAAAAACGATGTAAAATATAAATCACGATAATACCAATGAGATAGCCTGAGAAGAAGGTTGTAAACTTGAATTCATCCTCGTCTTGGAATAATACCCACAAAAATGCAATAACAATATTTAGTACGACTTGATTCATCTAGTTACTTCCCTCCTTCAAATGTGTATTAACGTTTTGATGGAATTTATGTTCATCCATATTTAGTGATGTAGCATTTTCAGTCACTTGTAATACAAGCGGTGCCGCAATACCCATTAATAAAACGACTGCAACGAGTATACCTAGAATACCTGTACGATATTTAGGTATCTTCTTGAAGTCTACTTCTTCACCATCTTGATCGCCAAAATACATCACAAATAATATTCTAAACAAGCTATACATAGCGATTAAACTTGTCACGATCATTAAACCTAGTCCAATGTAGTTACCATTTTCAATTGCACCTTTAAAAATAAGTACTTTTCCTGGAAATCCACTAAATGGAGGTACACCGCCAATAGCTAAAATCATAACGACAAATGCTATTCCAAAAAATGGCTCACGTTTGGCAAGTCCGCTCAAGTAATGATATTGACGATAGCCTGAAATGTAAACTAGACTACCTACAATGAAAAATAATAACGTTTTAACGATAATATCATTTGCTAAATAGAAAATAGCACCATTCACACCTGAAAAAGTGTGTGAACCTAAACCAAGAATGACAAATCCTATTGATAAAATAACTTGGTAGGCAGCGATTTTTTTAATATCTTTATAAGCTAATACACCAAAAGCGCCTATTATCATCGTTAAACATGACATAAAAATAAGTAGTGGATGCGTCACATTTTCATGATGATGGAAGATTAATGTAAAGAAACGCATTAATGCATAAGCACCTACTTTAGTCATTAATGCTGCAAATAGCGCTGCTAGTTCTGTATTTAATACTGCATATGCTTTAGGTAACCACATGAATATGACAAGTGCTGCTTTAGAACTGAATGCAACAAGAAATATAAGTGAAATCATTGTCACAGTTTGATTATCTTGCATATGACTCAATCTCAATGCAACATGTGAAAAATTAAGTGTCCCTACTGTCTTATATAATAAGCCAATTGCGAAAAGTAAGAACCATGATCCAATAATATTTAATACGACATAAATAATGGCAGCACGTAATTGTTCTACAGATTGACCTAGCGTAACAAGTACAAAAGATGCAAGTAACATAATTTCAAACATCACATATAAATTAAATAAATCAGAAGTTAAGAATGCACCTATGACACCTACAGTTAAAAACAGAATAAATGATGGTAAATGAAATCGATTGACACGTTGTTCACCACGACCAAATCCATATGCCATGATTAAAGTAACGACAAAAGATGTTATGGTTACCATTAATAAACTTAATGAATCACCTAAAAACTGTATTCCAAATGGCGCTTTCCAACCCCCAAAGTCTAATGTGATGGGATGATGATTCATTACATAAATTAGTAATAATAATGAGATAATCGTATTCACTATCATTGTATTGATACAAAGAAATTTCGATACTTTATTTTTATCTTTGATAAATACTAGTATTAAAGCGCAAAGAAATGGGAGTAACATTGGCAATATTAATAAATTACTCATTATCTTCTTCACCCCTTAATACATTGATTTCATCTTCTTTTGTTACACGATATGTTCTATAAATTAATACAAGTAAAAATGCCGTCATACCAAATCCAATAACAATCGCTGTTAATACAATTGCTTGTAGTAGTGGATCCACAAAATGTTGATGACCGCCCTTAATAAGTGCTTCAGACATTCCAGGACCATATTGACCCATACTCATAATAATCAGATTACCGGCATGCGTATATATGGAAATACCAATAACAATTCTAATTAAATTAACCGATAGAATCATATACGTACCAATAAATACTAAAAATCCTATTACTAATAATAAAATGAGATTCATGATTTACCCCCACTTATTGATAGCATCACCGTTACAATAACACCAACAACGGTTAGTAATATGCCTAGTTCAAATAAAGTCACAGTAGTCGCATGAACGTGACCTATTAGAGGTAAAGCAATATCTGCTTCAGTTTGGTATAAAAATGGCTTCCCGAAAAATGTTGGTACAATAGCAGTCATTACTGATACTAAAGAACCTATAATCATTAACTTTTTAAAATCAATTGGCAAACTAATCAGTACCTGTTTAACATCAAACGCAAGGAACATAAGAATAAATGCCGAACTGAAAATCAAGCCACCAATAAATCCACCACCTGGATTATTGTGTCCCGCAAAGAACACATAGAATCCAAATGTTAATAAGATAAACACAACAATCTTAGTTACCGTTCGTAGCACTACATCATTCTCTTTCATCTTGTCCCCTCCGATCTTTATAAGTTAATAATGTATAAATCCCAAGTCCTGCGATAATCAATACTAGACCTTCAAATAAAGTATCTAGTGCTCTGAAATCTCCTAGGATAGCGTTAACTATATTTTTACCACCAGTTAATTTATCTGCATTTTCATAGAATTTAGATATTGTTGGCATACCGTCAGTTTGCTGAGTAATGAATATGAGTGAAACAACAGTAACCGCAGTAATCAATGACACAATGATTTTGATTGTTTCTTTTTTAATATTCGCTTTTGCTCTCGGAACGTTAGGTAATCTAGAAAAACTAACGATAAATAGTATAGTCGTTATTGTTTCAACTACTAGTTGTGTCAGTGCTAAATCAGGTGCTTTCATCGCAATGAAGAATAATGTAACAGCAAATCCTATAACACCATTTAACACAACCATTGTCAGACGTTGTCTAATAAATATAAGTACAATTCCGATAATCAATGTAACAATTGATAAAATAACTTCTAATGGTCCAAAAGTAGATACATGTAACTCATGTACATGTGGAAAGCCTACACGAATATAGCCATACATAATTATGGCAACAAAGATGAGCAAAGTAATGATAATGTAGTGGTTAAGTTTGTTTTTCATCAACATTCTTATACTATATCCAGAATAAGCTTCAAACTTTCTATAAATAGCCATATAAGTATCTGTTATAGAAGCATGTTTGATTAATTTGTGTGTTAAAGATTTCCACTCTACCATTAAAGCTAAAGCTATACCTACAACGATGACAATAATACTTAAAATAAGTGGTAAATTAACGCCGTGCCATTGTGAAATATGCGGTGCGATGTTATCCACTTGTGTACCTTTAGCTGTAACTGATCTTAAGGCTGGTAAAATGATGTGCTGACCAAAAAGATTAGGAATAACGAATATAATTGGTATTAATATCATTAATACTAATGCGGGCAAACTAAACGCTACAGGTTCATGAATATTTTTCTTAGTAAAATAATCTTTATTAAATTTGCCCCAAAATGTTTCTTTAATCATGTAAAGTGCATAGGTAAAGGTAAAGATACTAGCTATTACACCTATAGCAACAACAATGATTGTTAATGTAATATCAAATTGGTCTAAATGTATAGCCTTTACTAATGAATCAAAAAACATTTCTTTACTTAAAAATCCGTTTAAAAATGGCACTCCTGCCATAGATAATGCTGCTAGTAACATTGTGATATGCATTTTAGGGAACAGTTTACGCATTCCATTTAAATAACGTATGTCTCTCGTTCCAGCTTCATGATCGATTATACCTACACCCATGAATAACGCACATTTAAAAATAGCGTGATTCATTAAATGAAATAATCCGGCAAATAACACTAAAACATAATACTCTGATAATGAATCTGAAGGATGTTGTGCATAACCGCCGCCAATACCTACCATCGACATCATCATGCCTAATTGACTAATAGTTGAATACGCTAAAATCCCTTTTAAATCGTATTGTCTTAAAGCTGTAATAGAACCAAATAACATAGTTATTAAACCTACAAATGTCACAATATAAATATAGACATCACTTAATCCTAATACTGGAGTAAAACGGAATAATAAGAAAATACCCGCTTTTACCATAGTAGCTGAATGAAGATAGGCACTAACTGGGGTTGGTGCAGCCATTGCTTTAGGTAGCCATACATGAAATGGAAATTGTGCAGATTTGGTAAAGGCACCTAATAATATCATTAACATCATTGGCATAAATAAAGGATGATTAATAATATGATGACGTTGTGCAATAATCTCTGTAATCGTATTTGTTCCAGTCATCAAATACAACATAATAAATCCTGTCAATAATGCTAATCCACCAAATACAGTTATCATGAAGGACTGTATAGCTCCCAACTGACTATTACCATTAACATACCAATAGGATATAAGTAAAAATGATGAAACACTTGTTAACTCCCAAAAGATATACATCAAAATGGTATTATTTGAAAGCACAATTCCTAACATACTAAACATAAATAATAATAAATAAAAGAAGAATCTAGGTAGGTTATCCGTATGAGGCGATAAATATTGAGTAGCATAGAAAAATACCGCTACACCTATAAGTGAAATAATTAAAGCAAACATTAAACTGAGTCCATCTAGCCTCAAGTCAAAGTTAATATCTAGCGAAGTCATCCATGGAATATGCAACGTAATCATATGTTGCTGAACAATCTGTGGTATCTTCGCAATAAAATAGATTGATGAAATAATAGGGGCACATAGTGCTATATAACCTGCCAACGCATTCATTTTACGATGTAACATGGACAATAGCACTAGACCCATAATGGCTACTAATATCACCATTAGGTTTAACAAGCCCATCAAAAGCCTCCTTTTTAATTTATAAATTCAACGCAATAACAGTATTATTATGAGTTTTATCTTTAATACCAATAAACTTCATCGTTTCATGCGTTGTTTGGTGTCCTAAATATTTTTGAATAATAGAAATAGAAATACCTGATTGATAAGCGTGATAGGCAAATGTCTTTCTAAGTGTAGTTAACCCAACATGCGGTATATTAGATTCTTCAGCTGCCTTATGAATAATGCGATATGCTTGTTGCCTAGATAATCCCTTACCGGTTCTTAATGATTGGAATATAAGTTTATCTTCCTGAATTTGATAATGATTAATATAATCTTGTAACTCATTTCTTAAATCTGGGGGCAATAAAATTTGTATAGAGGGGTCAACATTGTCAATCCAAGTTGATTTGATATTTCCACTTTCAACTGACTTTAGTCTATGGACTTTCATATTTAATAATTCACATAACTTAACACCTGTATGTATCGCAAATTTAAATAATAAATAATCTCTTTGTGAACGAGATCGCAATATAGTGTACATTTTTTGTATGTCTTCTGTATTTCTAATAGGTTCTACTTGATTCATACGTCCTCCTGAAAAAAGTTTCTTATTCAATGATAAATCATATTTATGTAACATTAAAGCAGTTTGCTTAAAAATAAATTAATAAATAGTGTCCCTTTTAAAATTTACTTTCGATATATAAAGTGAAAGGAGGTCATAACAATGAATGAAGTTAACCAACTTGTAGTTGTTTTAACACGTGTCACTTATGATTCAGAAGGTAAAGCAACTCAACACAAACGTCGTTTTTCAAATTTAAAGCCCACTGCTACAGATGAACAAATCAAAACGTTTTCTTCTATTATTGAACGATTAACTGGAGAATCATTCGATAAAGTTGAAGCAATTAGAACTCAAGCATTAGTATAGGAGGACTAACATGAAGACTACATTAGATCTTGTATTCAAAAATCAATTAGACAAACCTGTTAAGTTACAAATACCCGAAAATGACAGCTCTATAACTGAACAAATTGCAAAAGAATGTATGAAACAGTTATTAAAGTTAGATATTTTAAAATCAACTGAAGGCCCAATTAATAAAATCTATGCAGCGTATATCGTAACTAAAAATACTCAAATTCTTTTTGAAAACAAATAGATAGTGCCAATTTGATATTTAAACCGCTTCTCACTGAACAATGATTCAGTAAGAAGCGGTTTTTTTATTATCATAGAATATGAATATTATGATCTCATATTTCTCTATATGATTTAACGCCATCTATTTTATATAACCCTTATTTCCGTTATAATTAATTCACTATATAAGAAATGAGTGACACACAATATGGCTTTTCTATACTTTTTAGGTATTTTTGTAGGTATGTTAATCCCAATACAGACTTCAGTGAATTCAAGACTTAGTCAATATACGAAGTCTTCTTTTTATGCTTCAACAATTTCTTTCGGTGTTGGCACAGTATGTTTAATTATTCTTAATTTAATCATTAATCCTCAAATGTTGACGCCAACCTTCCTTACTCATCAAGACATCAATTATCATTGGTTTATCGGTGGTTTATTAGGTGTATGTTTCTTAACAGGAAATTTATTATTATTACCTAGACTTGGTGCTGCGCTTACAGTAGTCATTACTGTGGCTGGTCAGATTATCATGGGTGTCACAATTGATACGTTAGGTTTGTTTGGTGCAAATGAACAATCATTCACCCTTTTTAAAGCCGTTGGAATTATATTATTACTCATCGGTATATTATTAATGAATCAAATACCTAAAGACAAATTAATGGGGAAATCTAATTCTCGTTTATATATATGGTTAATTGTAGGATTTATTTTTGGTTGCGCACCTCCTATACAAACTACAATTAATAGTGCGTTAGCTAAAGAAGTTGATTCTTCTTTCTTTGCTTCCCTCGTCTCGTTCACTATAGGTACTATCGCTTTATTGATTTTGACTCTTATATTCCATAAAAGTTTAAAAGTACATCGTTCACATGAAAAATTAGGTCAAATTAAACCTGTTTATTTTGTCGGTGGTGTATTAGGTATGGCATTTGTCACTTCAAACATCGTATTAATGCCTTTTCTAGGTGCCGCTCTGACAACTATTGTAGGTATGCTAGGTCAAATGTTAATGGGTGTCATTATCGACCACTTTGGTTTACTAGGTACGCCTAAAAATAAGATTACTCTTCGTAAATGCATAGGATTAGTCTGTATCGCAATTGGCATTATACTATTACGTTTATTCTAATCGAGTTCTATTTATGAACTCGATTTTTATTTATTTTATTCATATTAACAATAAATTTATACAAAATTAAAATCTAATTTAATTTCAGTATACCTCAATATAATATTGTATTGTATAATATACCCATCTATTTCCACGAGGTGAACTTATTGAATTTAAAAAAACTAACTATTTTTATTTTATCCACTCTATTGTTAATTATTTCTCTCTACTTTGGATTTTACTTCTATCATTCTTCTCAACAACAATCTCAATCCAATCAATTCAAAACTATAAAGGTTAAGCATAAGCTTTTATTATCTACAATAGGAACTCAAGAAGCAGTCAAAAGTTTTAACATTTACTATAATGATCAACTTGGTTACATCAACCAATTCTTAGTTAAACATCAATCAAGTATCAAAAAAGATACACCCCTATTCGAATATTTTAACCCCTCTAAACAAAAACAACTTGAGCAACAACAACATTTAACCCTTTCTCAAATCCAAAAAGCATATCCCAAGTTATCGATTCAACAACAACAACAATTACTTGAAAGAACTTTAATGACATCACAATTTGTTAAAGATAAATCTGAAACCCGTACAACTATTTATTCTCCAATTTCTGGAAAAGTACACTTTTTTACTCAATCACCTTCAAAAAGTAACAACAAAATAATGCAAATTAATAGCCAGGAGCGCATCATCCGTGCTAATATATCAGAATCCGAAAAAGATAAATTAAGAATTAATCAAGATATTTCAATCTATTCTAATGATAAAAAAAGTTTTATAGGAAAAATAAAATATATCTCAGATATTCCACAACAAATTAAAAGTAACCAATCCACGTACCAAATTGAAATATCAACTCAACAACATTTCGCTATTGGTACACACTTTAAAATCAAACTTTTCTCAAATGATATTCTCGTCCCTAAAACAGCATTAATTGATAATAAATATGTACTTGTACAATTAGGTCATCGTTTAGTTAAACGACAAGTTACATATCAATTAACAGACCAAAAAAATATGATTAATGTTACTCAAGGGTTAATGTTAAATGAAAAGGTCGTTGAAGCACCTTCAAAGTCACTACAAAGTTCTTATAAATAATTTATTTGTAATAATTATTGCAAAAACTTTACTTTTCAGTTGTTTTTTTATTAAATTACAGAAAATTTGAATTTGTTATGATAAATTTGTAATTGAAAAATGCTATATATATGAAAAAATGTTATACCATAATCAATAATTAGTTTTATAAACACTTATTTGTTTACTTCTTAAATTTATTTAGTTATAATTAACTAAATAATATAGCATTAAATATATTTCTTTAAATAAATTTAATACTAAATTATGGCAGACACTTCATATTTTTCAAAAAAGAGATATAAATATATAAAATCGGGTAAAGACACTTATAAAGGTATATGTAAGTGTATATAAATAGGGAGGTTTCAGTAATGGCTATTTCAAAAATAAATGATTGCTTCGAGTTACTAGCAATGGTCACTTATGCTGACAAATTAAAAAGTATTATCAAAAAAGAATTTTCAATTAGCTTTGAAGAATTCGCAGTTTTAACTTATATTAGTGAACACAAAGAAGAGGAATATTACCTTAAAGATATTATTAACCATTTAAACTATAAACAACCACAAGTTGTTAAAGCGGTTAAAAACTTATCACAAGAAGATTATTTCGATAAAAAACGTAACGAACATGATGAAAGAACTGTATTAATCTTAGTTAATACTAAACAACGTAAAAAAATTGATGAATTATTAAAACGTGTTAATAATCGTATTACAGAAGCAAACGACGAAAACGAAGTATAAGTCTCGTATTGAAGTATAGCTTTGTTAAAAGATACGCATATTTTAGCTACCAACTTAATATACTTTAATGTACGTATCTATTTTGCTTACCTATCTTGATAAAGATAGGTATTTTTTAATGATGAATTGTTTGGAAGATGATTAAAATGTGTCTGACATTAAAAAGGTTACTTATCATGATTTAGCATGATAAGTAACCTTTTTTGCTTATCTAAATAAACTATTTAGATATCCAATGTTCAATTGAACTTATAAAATCTAAGTATACATTTATAAATTTTTCTGGCTCTTCAATATGTGGTGCATGTCCTGACTCATTGAATATCATTTTAGTAATATTTTCAAAATGATCATCAACACAATAATTGATTTTATCTTTAATTAACGGATCATAGAAACCATTTATAATTAATGTTGGTACGTTAACCAACTGTGTAGCTTCTTGTTCTTCTGCATTAGAAGATATTAGAGCTCTAATCGCTATAGCACTTTCTTCTGCTGAAGGTCTGCTATACATTCTTTGATCTTGAAACCATTTCATTGTATTATCTTGTTCTTTAAATAGAAATGGAAATAATAATAACAACGCTTCGGATTTATTAAAACCAGCAACTAAATCTTGATGATCCACCATCAATTGTGTGAAACCATGAGCAATATCCTCCCTTTTAGAAGAAATCGCAGTTAACGAAATGGTTTTAAAAGGATATTTTTCGGTGAAACGTTTTCCAATTAATCCGCCCATATCATGTCCTAAAATATGTGCCGAGCTTATGTCTAATTGATCCATTAACATATATAAGTCTTCAATGTGATCTTCTAAATCATACACTTCACATCGTGACGATTTCCCATGACCACGTACATCATAAGTTATGACTCTATAGCGGTCACTTAATTGTTCAGATAATTGTTTAAATGCTGCTAAGTTGCCATCTAATCCATGAATTAATACGATGGGAATGCCTTGCCCTACATCACGATAAGCAATTTCAATTTCATTGCTTAATTGAACTTTATCCATAGTGGCACCTCCCTTTAGTAATTACTATACCCATTTGAAAATATCTTTACGCCAATATTTAGAAGTTCTTAACAATTTATTGTTTAGAACTTCTTATGCATGAGCTTTAGCTCAGGCGTTCCTCTGCA
>NZ_KV791856.1:403397-459065 GCF_001808005.1 Staphylococcus sp. HMSC13A10
CTCTGAAATCTCTGATTTCTTAGTGTTGCCCCGCAAAGATGATTAGATAACTAACGAGTGTTACGATGCTTAGTTATCAATCAGCTACTGCGTGGCATGAGCTTTAGCTCAGGCGTTCCTCTGCAACTTAGTAATTTTATTACTTAGAACTTCTTAGGGCGCTACTCTGAAATCTCTGATTTCTTAGTGTTGCCCCCGCAATGATGATTAGATAGTATTCAACTTACTTTAACCTTATAAATTTCTTGTTACATTTTTTCATTTAAATGTACGAGCCTGGGACATAAAACAATGTCTCAGGCTACATTTAGTGTTCAAATAAAATAAAGAAAAGCCTTCATAAGACTTTTTCTTAATGAAGGCTTTAATATAGATTTATTAACTTTTTGTACGTTCTGATAATTTAATAGTGCAGTAAATAATTAATATCACTAATAAAATCCAAATGACTAATGAGAATATTTGTGCAACATCTGGATTTGAAACCATAGCATCAATCGTTTTTTGACAAACTAACAATCCCAAACCAGTGAATTCTAATTTTCTAAAATAAATTCCGATTATAGCTAAAACAATTCCGACAAAGAAAACAAATTGATGGCCATATATTGATATTGGAATAATCGACCAATTAAAATGGAAACCTTGCATCGTAATGAGTATAATCGCAATTGCTGCTATAATAAATCCAAATATCATTTCAAACCGGTTACTGTAGAGATAGTTCTTTTTATTAATTCTGACATAAATCCAAATTGATATTGGAAAAATAACTAAACAATAAAATAGACTGATACCAGTAATCGCCTGAAATTGAACATACTGTTTATCATATAAATAAGAAATCAGAATAAAATTAATGATAAAAAAGATAATAGGATTAAGTTCAAGAGCAAATAAATTACGTTGAATAATCAATATAATTTGTGCTGGAGATTTACCTCTATATTCTATATAATCTTGGTCTTTGGCTTCTGACTTTTGGATATCTACACGAAACTTTTCTTTTATATCATCAATTAGATTAGGCGACATACCTTTATGACTGAAATAGTCATTGATATTTTCAAGTAAAACTTTATCATTTACCCTCATATTAAGCTCCTTTAATAACACTTTCTTGATGTTCATTTTATTCGATAAACTACTTAAGAAGAAAACTTAAGCATACTATTTTCACTCTATACATAAATTTTAAAATATTAAACACGCTTTAATTACTATCAATATAGCATTGTAACATAATATTTTCGTGATTTCTTTACACTTAAATTTAATTTTATACTAATGGTTAAGTTTATCCTAGATAAAATAAACTAATTTTATTTATTCAAAACACAAAATAACCGACAAACATATATTCAAAATATTGATGTACACCTTTAAAGTTGAACTAAGTTCCTAACTTTATGACATGTATATCATTTATGAATATGTTTATCGGTTATTAGCTATTTTAAACGCTATTTTATTTACCTAAATCCACTCTATAAAGTTTTACATTTTTATCTTTAGGTGAATTTGAGCTAAATTGATAGCTTGCATTTTTATCTTGGATATAACCAAAGTTACCAGTTACTTTATTATAATGTACACGGCTTACAGCACTAGGGCTTACATTTTGTTTAACTGATTTATATGTTGGTCCGTCAGCTTTATTATAAGTCATAGATACACGTGTCACGTGACCTTTATCTTTTTTGCCATCTGCTGTAACTAATAGAACGCCTTTATGTGTTCTAAATTCATAATAGTGTTCTGACCCATTTTCATTATAAGAATAAATTGGATGACTATATTTATTTAAAACACTTTGAATAGACTCGCCTATTTTAACATTTTCTAATGATTGATCGCCTTGAGTGATTTGTTGAACGGTTTGAAGTGAATTTCCAGTTGCTGCTTCAACGTGATTAACGTTTACTCCTGTGACAACTAGACCTGAAACAAGTAATGATGCCATTAGCTTTTTCATAAGCACACGCTCCTTTTTATCAATATCTCTTTCTTGTGCTTACTGTTAGTATACTATAAATATTACTAAAATGACAATAATATTACAAAAACATTACAAATTTCATTCTAAAGTCTTACATAAACCCTTCATTAAACCAATGTTTACATTGTTTATCAACGTATGTGTTGCTTGATAAATGTGGATACATCATCAATAAACTTATGTTCCTCTTCTACAAATGGATATAAACTAGAAGCACTATACACTAAAAATTCTCCGTGTACTATTAAATCTAATACTTCTTTCGCTTCTAATGTTGTTGTTCTTTCTCCATATTCTCCAGCAATAATTAGCGTCGGTGCCTCTACTTCTGAAAATACTTCAGCAATACCCTTAGATTTAAATACCTCTTCGATAGCTTGTATTTCCTCTTTTGTTGAAATAGCATTCGTATCTTCTACATGTTTTAAAAATTTATTCATTTTACGTGGTTTGTAATATTTTTTATTATTTAAAAATTTAGACTGTTCCTCATCATTCCAATTACGTATTTTATGAGCATATTTTCTAAATAATCGTTCTTCAGGTAATTCTCCCTCAACAGATGTAGGATTAACTAAAGTTAATGAAGAAACATAGTCAGGATATCTTACAGCCATATCAGATATAATCATAGTAGCTAGTTCATGGCCAATAAATGCAGCTTGGTCTATGTATATGTAATCTAATAATGCGATAATGTCATCTGAAAACTCTTTAAATACTATGTTTCTAGGCTTATCAGAGTATCCATGCCCTCTTAAATCGATCAACACCACTTGAAATGATTTAGCAAGCTTTTTAGCCAAATTATTAAAAACAGAATAATTATCGTATGCTGTATGAACAAGCACTACAGGATAACCCTCGCCTAACGTATTGTAGTGTAATGTTGTTCCATCATTTCTAGTAAATAAATCCATTAGATTGTTCTCCTTCTAAGTTAAAGTTTTTCGGTAATATATCTAATAATTCTTCGATTGTTGTAATTGTAAAATCTACTTCTTCTTTAAGAGGCTCTATTTCAGCATATTCTTGTTTATACCATACACTTACCATTCCCATGGCACGTGCAGGTGCGACATCATTTAAAGCATCGTCTCCGACATACATAATCTCCTCTGCTTTAACATCTAGTTGATCAATCATATCTTCAAATATTTTTGGATGGGGTTTTCGATAACCTACTGTTTCAGAAGTAGATAAGTAATTAATCACATGCATAATACCTAAAGAATGTAATCTGAATTGCTTTATTTTTGATTTCCCATTAGCTATAACACCAATAAGATAGTCAGCATTAGACAATCTCTCCAAAGTGTATAACGTGTCATAATAAGGAAAGACATAACGATAGAAATGCATCTCAAAGTCATTAAATAAATCTTTCCAAGTTAATCTATCAATATGAAATTGCTTTATAATTTCTTTATACAAATCCGGTTTATCATTATCTTCATCATCATCTAACTCGATAAATTTATTTTTAAAATCAGCGAGCTGTACATGGACAAAATAATCATGAAATCTTTCATATTGTTCTTCTATAAATTTCTCACGTGATTTTACTCGATCTAGCAATGTCCCCTCTAAATCAAAGACAATTGCTTTTATATGACTCAAATCCATCTTAGTAACCTCTTCATAGTTTATTAATTCCTATTTTAGCAAATGAATAGGATTAGCGTAATACTTTATATTGAGATAATAATATATAACATAATACTGGTATACCTAGTAATGCCATGACTATACTGGCTGGTATTTGTATTGGATGAATAACCGTACTTCCTATGAAATCTGCCATTATCATAACAGTAGCCCCAATGATTGTATTCAAAATCATCTGTATTCCTAACTCAAAACGCCAATAATAACGACGGACTAATTGAGGCACAATCATACCTATGAAGCCGATAATGCCCACATAGGCTACGACAACTGCCGTTATAATTGAAGCTATAGTAAGTACTATAAATGTAATACGTTGAACATTTAAACCTAAAGACTGCCCCTTCAATTCACCCAGTTGCAATAATTTAATAGAACGGATTAATAAGGATAAACATACAATAGCTACAATTAATACGATAGCTATCACTATATTATTTTCAATTTCAGCAGAGGCAAATCCTCCAAATAAATAGTTGGCTACTGAATTTAATTTTTGTGGCTTAATTAAAATCAAAATATATAATAAAGCATTAAATAAGGCACCTATCATCAAACCAATGAGTACTAAAACTCGCACAGGATACCCGTGAGATAATGCCATAGTTAGTCCTAACACTATTACAAGTGTAATAAGACTAAAGCCAATAGAGAAAAAAGGAATCCATAAGAAACTTAAACCAAGAAAAAGTGCTAAACCTGAACCAAATGTTGCTCCACTTGCTAACCCCAACGTAAAACTATCAGCTAATGGATTATTAAGTACAGTCTGAAACATTTGACCTGCTAAAGTTAAAGTTGCTCCCGTAAGTACAGCTTCTATCACTCTTGGTAATCTAACTTTCAATAAAATAGTTTGATTAAATGGATCTGATAAATCACCAATTTGCCATACCAAACTTATTAAAGTAATCACTATTAATAATAATGCCCATATTAAAATTGTTTTCAACTTTTTCATTTTATTCTCTTTCCTATTTACAATATAGATATCGTGCTCATCATAACAAATTTTAAATAAAAAAAGTACTAGCCATTCAAGTTACCACCTATCTAAAAACTTTACTTATAGGTCTGACATGTTTCTGCTAGTACTTTTAAATTCATATTATTTTTTATAAATAGCGTCTCTTAATTCTTTTAATCCATCATCAATTCTAGGTCCTGGTCGTGATATTTCGTCACCATTTACCGTTTCAATACGATTGTGTTTTACCCCATTCGTTTTATCGAATCCACCACGTTTTTCTATGATTTTTTTATAATCAGATTGGGGCATTCCTTCAGTTGAAATAAATATATCTGGATTATGCTTTATAATACTTTCTTTGCTTACAGATTTCCAACCTTCAATATCATTAAAGCTGTTTTTAGCTTGCAGTTTGTTTAACATATCATTAAAGAAAGTATGTTGACCTGCTGTGTAAATATCTGGTTTTGATGATACTTCAATAAATACATTTTGTTTTTTATGATGCTTTGGAATAGATTGCACTACTTTATTTACATTGTCTTTCGTTTCTTTGACTAATTGATTCGCTTGTTTTTCTTTATGCGTTAACTTTCCTATAGATTTAAATGTATCGTATGTTTCATCAATTGATTGAGCATCTTTCACATAGACGACCTTAATCCCGTCTTTTTTTAGTGAATCTAATACTTTTCCAGATGATGATTTTTGTGATTCGTGCGCAAGTATTAAATCAGGTTTTGCTTTTAATAACGCTTCTTTATTTAAGTTCATTGAATCAAATTGCTTTTTCCCTTTTTTAACATTTTTAGGGTAATCATCTACTGTAGATACACCTACTACATTGTCTCCTAAACCAAGTTCATATAGAATTTCTGTGTTGCTTGGCATTAGCGAAACGATTCGATGATATGGTGATTTTCCATCAGAAGCTTGTTTATCTTTATTATTAGATGATTTAGAATCATTACCTTGACTGCAACCTGCTAGAATTAAAATTGTAGCTATCATGACTATCCACAAATGACGTTTCATATATTCTCATTCCATTCAGTTTAATTTTTATATGTATAATCTTTCTTTTAATCATATCAAATTCTATACAAATTTCATTAGGTTTTTCATTTTTTCAAAATATAATTTATTTTTACATTGATTTTAAACAAAAATGAGGTTGAGACATAAAGTTTTTGTGCTCTGGGAAACCGATTAACGGCGTCCCAAAAGCAGGATTTTCGGCAGAAGCTCTCACGATTCGACAAAATTTGAGAAACAATTTTGCTCATCGTCCGGTTCTGCTCAAATCCTAAGCGCTTTTGTCCCGACCTCTTTGTTTTAATCTATTACTTATTTTCTTCAGTGATGACTTTTTGATCCCATTTTCCAAATTGATAATATGAGACTGCAAAGATACTACTTATAATAAAACCAATTCCCATACCTATAGCAATACCATTTTGACCAAACATTTTTGAAAAAAGCTCAGTTAATGGAAATCTTAGTATCCAGAATGAGATGATATTTAAAATTAACACTTGATACATGGCTCCTGATGCTCTCACAATACCATTAAACACAAAATTTAAGCCTAAGAATGGATAACAAAGCGCTACAATTCTCAAGTAATGACTCCCAAAATTAACGGCTTCAGGATCTTGAATAAAGAATCTAATTGCAACATCTGCAACTAAAATAACAATTAATGCAATCGTAGTCATAATCATGAAATTATATAATGCAGATACTTTGGCAATTTGTCTAACTCTTTTCCAATCACCAACACCAATATTTTGACCTGCCATACTATTTACTGCCGTTCCAAGTGCCATTGCCGGTAACATGATTAAACTATCTAATCTTTGAGATGCACTAAAACCAGCTACAGTATCTCCACCAAATTGAGTCACTACACTTAAAATAGCTGCATTACCGCCTTGAATAACAGCCATTTGTAGACCGGCTGGTATCCCTAATTTTAATATTAATAACACTTGTTCTATAGATGGTACTTTAGGAATGGTGAAGGGAACTAATTCGTGTTTCATTGAATGATATAAACTATAAATAAATGCTAGACCTTGAGATACAACAGTTGAAAGTGCCGCACCCGCTATGCCTAACTTAAATCCACCTATAAATAATGGGGCTAAAAAAGCATTGAGTACAACAGCTAGAAAAACGATACGCATCGGTGTTTTACTATCTCCAAGCGCACGTGACACAGTATTTACAAAATTATATCCAAATAAGAACAAAATACCTAAAAAGCTTATTTGTAAATAGGTATTTGCTTGCCCTAATAAAGATTCCGGTGTTCCCATCAATAATAATAATTGCTTTGAAAAGATAAATCCAAGTGCACCAAAAATAATTGCCATCGTCGTCATAACAACAACAAAGGCATTCAAATATTGTTTTAAACCTTGATAATCTTTTTTACCGAAAAATTGAGACAATATCGTTAATACTGCGTTATTGAGACCAATAATAAAAGAAAGCATTGTAAGTAAAATCGTCGTTGAAATTGCAACTGCACCTAAAGCATGTGCACCTAATAAATTACCTACCCATAAACTCGCAATAATCTGAAACGAAGATTGAAGAAGGTTTGTAAGCATGATTGGTCCTGAGAAAAAGAATAAAGATTTAAATATATTACCATGTGTAAAATCTCGTTGATTACTTGGCATGAAACCACCCTCATTCATAGTAATTAAACAAGCGACTCGTATTATCATTTGATTATAACTTTTTTATCTTACTTATTCACTAGGATAATGTCAATTTGTAAATATAAGTCCCCTTTTTTAAGAATTAATTTATAGTTGCTGATGAGTTTATACAAAATAAAACTGTATTATAAGCTACAAAGCTCGTAACACAGTTTTAAAAAATTAGTATTTATTTAAGATTGAGTTGTCTCACCTTTAGGATTAGGTCCATATTGGTTTGTTCCTTTTTCACTGTCTTGTATGCAATAGATTAAAGACATAATTGAAATGACAATAGCTAGTATTACAAACGCAAAAGAAATCACACCTAAAATACCAATTAAAATATGGTTATCTTGGTTTATTTGGTAATTAAAATTAAATAAGTTGATAATATTATTACACAATGAAAGAATTGTTAAAATTAGAAAGATAACTGGAATAGTCTTTCCTTTACCTATATCATGAAATCTTCTTACTGATAGTGTAAAAATAACAAAATAAATTAATAAAGCAATCACATTAAATAAAATACCGATTACTATTGTCAAACTACCTGTAATATTAGTTAAGGAACTAAGAATTGCTTCTAGTATAATTAATAAAATAAAATTACCCAACAAGGCCCACCAGAAATCTTTTCTTCGAGTTCGTCCTTCTAATATCAAGGCGTTTTGCCAAGATTTTTTGAATGCATTAATCATAATTAATCTCCTTTATTTTTAACTTTTTTAGGATTGGGACCATACTGATTCGTTCCTTCTTCACTATCCTTAACACAGTAAACTAGAGCCATAATTGAAATGACAATAGATGCTATTGCAAGAATTATTGAGACAATAGCTATAATTATTAATAATGCTACATTTGAATCAGAAATTTGAGAAATCCATTTATAATCCTCACTAATCTGATATATAGGGGATAGTAATGTTAAAACCAAATAGATGATTGGTATTGTTTTTCCTTTACCTATATCATGAAATCGTCTCACTGATATCGAAAACATAGGTATTGCCAGCACAACATAAAATATATAAAACACAATATCGTATAAAACTTTACCATTTTCCATATGTGCAAAAACTAATGCAGCAATAATCGCCATGATTATTAAACAAATAATATTTAATAAAGCACCTAACCAAAAATCTTTGCGTCGTGTCCGTCCTTCACACGTAAAAGCATATTGCCAAAACTTTTTATATGCATTAATCATAATCATTTCTCCTATTTTTTCTTATCTCCTATTATATAATTTATATATTGTTTTTCAAACGTTTTCAAAATAATAGTAATTTATAGTTATGATTAATTTTAAAATGATTATTATATGATTAAAGTTCACAAAATCAAAGAATACCAATACTTATCATAATTCTTTATATACAATATTTTATTCAAAATACGGATCTAAAAAGGTATAATGTGTGCCATTTTTAATATTGAAGTAGTTCTTTCCAAAGTTATCTAACAAAGCATGAAATTCATTAGCATCTTGATTCGTAAAAGTACTTGGTAATTGAATTTCTTTTTTAAACTTATCATAACTATCAGTATTAGAATATCCTAATTTGGCATACAAACGTCTCGTATAACTATCTGGAATAAATTCTATTCCACCAAAAATGTAAACTATTAATACGTCAGCCGTTTCACTGCCGACGCCTCTAATTTTTAATAATTCCTTTCTCAAATCGTCTCCAAATTTTGAAACAATAGCCTCATAATTAAATTGATAATCATTTAACCATGATAATAAAGCATGTATAGCCTTCCCTTTATTTTTATAGAATCCACTCGATTTAATGATTTGTTGTAAGTCTTCTAGTGGTATATCTAAAATGTGTTGTGGATTAAAATTTGTCTCATGTTTTAAAGATGTTAAGGCTAAGTCTGCATTTTTCCAATTTGTATTTTGGACGAGTATTGCTCCTAACATCATTTCTATTTCACTGGCGGCAGGCCACCAATGTTGAGGCCCCATATTTTGATATAGAATGTCATATAACTCTTGTGTGTGTAACAATTTTTCACCACTTTCTAGTTCTTTATATTAAAAATACCCCTATAACCGCAGCTATAAGGGTATTTGAGACAATTTGTTTTATACTATTTACTACATTGTTTCTGGAGCTGACACACCAACTAATGCTAAAGCATTATTTAATGTTATTCTTACCGCTTCTATTAATGCAACATGTGCTTTTGTTTTTTCAATGTCATCTGTAAGTACTTTTTCAGCATTATAGAATTTATGGAAATGAGAAGCTAAATCTTGAATGTAATTAGTCATACGATGTGGTGCTCTTGATTCTGCAGCACTTTCAATCGTAGTTTCAAATTCAGCTACTTTTTTCAATAATTCAATTGCTTTGTCATTAGTAATTTTTGAAAAATCAACATCAGTACTAACCTCAATACTTTGATCTTTAGCTTGTTTCAAGATAGAACAAATACGAGCATGCGCATATTGTGCATAATACACTGGATTGTCTTGAGATTGTTCTTTTGCTAATTCCATATCAAAATCAAAGTGTGTATCTGGGCTACGCATAGTTAAGAAGTAACGCGCAGCATCCACACCAACTTCATCCATAATTTCGCGTAAAGTAATCGCGTTGCCTGTACGTTTACTCATTTTAACTTCTTCACCATTTTGCATTAAACGTACCATTTGCATGATTTGAATTTCTAATCGGTCACTGTCTACACCAAAAGTTTCAAGTGACGCTTTCAAACGATTAATATAACCGTGATGGTCAGCACCCATTAAATCGATTAAAATATCATTTCCACGTTGAACTTTATCAAAATGATAGGCAATGTCAGGTAAGAAATAAGTGTAATTGCCATCTTTTTTAATTAAAACTCTATCTTTGTCATCTTTAAAGTCAGATGTACGTAACCAAGTCGCACCATCTGCTTCATAGGTATAGCCTAATTCATTCATTTTAGCTAATACTTCTTTAATTTCTCCTTTTTCATAAAGAGATGTTTCGCTAAACCAACTATCAAAATGAGTATGGAAATCTGATAAATCTTTTTTCAATTTAGACATTTCATAATCGACACCTAGCTGTCTAAATGTCTTCAAACGTTCTTCATCGCTATAATCTTTAATTTCTGGTTGTTTATCAGCTAAATCTTTACCAATTTCAATAATATCTTTGCCGTTATATCCATCTTCAGGCATTTCATGACTGTTATCACCTAACGCCTCAAAGAAACGTGTTTCGATAGAGCGCGCAAGATTAGAAATTTGATTACCAGCATCATTAATATAATATTCACGTGTGACATTATATCCAACTGCAATTAAAATATTAGCTAGCGTGTCACCAACAGCCGCATTTCGTGCATGACCGATATGTAAATCACCAGTTGGGTTGGCTGATACATATTCAAGTAAAATATTTTTGTTTTTAGATGTTTCTGCATTCCCAAATTGATGTCCTTTTTGGATTGCTTCTGGAATGATGTCAGTTAAGTATTGATTGTCTAGATAGAAATTAATAAATCCAGGTCCTGCAATATCAATTTGTTTAACATGTGCTTTACTAGCATCTAAGTTGTCGACAATCGCTTGAGCAATGTCTCTTGGGTTACGTTTAGCAATTTTAGTTAATACCATTGCGATATTTGTTGAATAATCACCATTCTTTACATCTTTAGGTATTTCAATTTTAATTTCTGGAATATCTTCTGCTAATTCAGCTTTTTTAATACTTGCTTCTATTTCTTGAATAAGCGTCTGCTTTACTTGATCGATAATATTCATTAGCCTAACTCCTTATAATTTATTTCATATTGGTATGAACCCATTTTTTCATCATTTTGATATAGTTCGTAATGTACTTTCAGTTTACCACCATCTGGTGTTACAAAATGTAGAATACTTAACGTTTTAACATTTAATGGAATACGTCCAGCTTGTATATCGTAAAGGGTTGTTGTTTCCACACCTTCTACAAAATGAAAGTTCATATTAATGTCGCCTTTACGGATCAATTTTACGCCGTCGTCCTCTATCTTAATCGTTACATTCACTTTGGCATCATCTATATTTTCGTTATATCTAATGATGTGAGACTGACGTTTGTGCCATGATCCCTCAGTAGTAAAATCAAACTTCTCTTTATCGCCGTTCTGTTTAATAATTTGTTTCGTTTGAATTTTTACATTATTTTCCAATTTACTACTCCCTTATTCTACACAATAATACATGATATTATAGCATAATTGCCCTATTGCTTGTAGTATTGGCCTATTTAAAATATTTAAAAAACAAAAAAATGAGCAAACTATAATTAGTTCACCCACTTAAAGTAAAACAAGTATACTTAAATCAAATCTTCTACTGATTCAATATCAACAATATCACTTTGATACTTATATTTTTCCATTTGATACTTATAGAAATATACGATGCCGAAACTCAATGTTGTAATGAATATTAATTTATTCATGTCTATACCTCATATTCTATAATATTAATTATTTAATTTTTATATTATCATTTTTATATGTATGTGTAAATATACCCTATGCTGAAATGATAACTATTGGAACGCTCCTTCTTTATAAATCACTTTTTCTTTATTTCCATCTATAAACTTGTCATAGTTTTCTTTTTGAAAGTCACTTAGCAACACTTTAGATGTGCCATATTTTAATATACCCGCTTCAGTTACAATTCGCATTTTTCTAAATAACATACCATCTTTAAGTCTTATCTCTATAACAGGTGCATAATCTAAAATATCAGCATCTTTAATTTCAAAAGTTTTAAATGCAATAGTGACACACGCAAACGTATCTTCTCCTAAATAATACACATGTAAGTCTTCTTGCTTATGTTGTCCTACTAAAAATCTACCTTTAACAAAATTTAACTCAGGATATTTTAGTTCTAAATAATCGATTAGTTCATTTTCTTTTAATTTAAATTGCATGGTCTCATCCCCTATATCAATTTTAATTCATTAAAATTCATTAAACTTTCCTATAATAATAGCCATTCATTCTTTTTCAAAATGAATGGCTGAATTTATAGCTGTATTTTATTTTCTTACTAAATTTAACTATTCTACTTCATATGATTTATCTTAAAAGCTATTGGTAAAATTATGCACCTGCATTTGATGCAATAATATATCCTAAAGTGAACCCTAAAATAGTGAATACTATTGCAGCGACGATAATGATAATACCGTGTGTCTTTTTACCTTTACTAATTGTTAAAGCACCAAACACAATTCCTGCTGGACCAAAAATAATTGGTAATACAATTAGTGATAACGCAGAAAATACCCATCCAAGGATTATAAAAACTAATGCATTATTATCTTTTTGTTATTCAGGCATATTTTACCCTCCTTATGTTTATCTATATTAAATATACATTTTTTTGATGAATTTTTTAATACTATTTAATCTTTTTTTTACAATATAAATATAGAAAACAAAATATTAATTCATAAATTTACATTTACATATAAATGAACAATTCAATGGTGGTAATAGTTGTATACTTTCATAAATTAAAATATTGCAATACCTATGATATAATTTAACTATAATAATCAAACAATTCAGAACAAAAACAAGAAGAGATTTCAATGCTTCTACAACGGAGGGGAATATTTTGTTAACAAAAGTATTATATGGGAAATCTGAAATAGATGTTGAAGTTCCTGACGATAGCACAGTCATAGAACCCTTAAATATTGATCCAGTGGAAAACGTAGAGGGAACGATTAAAGATGTATTACAACATCCTACCAACTCGAAGCCCTTAAAAGACATGGTTAAAAGTAGTGATACAGTTTCTATTGTCATTAGTGATATTACACGACCTACACCTAACCATATATTGGTACCGTTATTAATGGAAGAGTTAAGTCATGTACCTCGAGAAAACTTTGTGATTATTAATGGCACTGGCACACATAGAGATCAAACGCGAGAAGAATTAATAAGTATGTTAGGCGAAGACATTGTTGACACTGTTAAAATTGTTCACAATCATTGTAATGAAGAAGAAAGCTTAACAAAAGTTGGCCATAGTCAATATGGTTGTGATGTTTATTTAAATAAAGATTATGTAGAATCTGATTTTAAAATTGTGACTGGTTTTATTGAGCCTCACTTTTTTGCAGGTTTTTCTGGTGGTCCTAAAGGTATTATGCCAGGTATTGCTGGAATTGAAACCATTCAAACTTTCCATAATGCCCAAATGATTGGCGACCCTCGTTCAACTTGGGGAAATTTAGATGATAATCCTGTCCAAAATATGGCTCGTGAAGTAAATAAAATGTGTAAGCCACACTTTATGTTAAACGTTGCATTAAACAAAGATAAAGAGATTACTGCAGCATTCGGCGGAGAAGTTTTTGAAGCACACAAACAAGGTTGTGCCTATGTTAAAGAACATGCCATGTTTAAATGTGATCAAAGATTCGATGTCGTTATTGCCTCTAACTCAGGTTATCCACTTGACCAAAACCTTTATCAAACTGTTAAAGGTATGAGTGCTGCAAGTAAAGTGGTTAAAGAAGGCGGTAATATTATTATGGTTTCTGAATGTGCAGATGGTTTCCCAGATCATGGTAAATTCGCTGAAATTTTCAAAATGGCAGATACGCCTCAAGGTATTTTAGATTTAATACATGATCCTAACTTTTCTGAAGTTGACCAATGGCAAGTACAAAAACAAGCAAGTATTCAAACATTTGCCAATGTATATGTATATTCAGAGTTAACTGACCAACAACTTAAAGACTCAATGCTTAATCCTACATCAGATATCGAAAAAACATTACAAGAATTAGAAGAATCGTATGGTCGTCCATTAACGATTGGTGTCATGCCTCAAGGTCCATTAACAATTCCATACGTAGAAAATGAATAATTTAAATTACTTATAGGAGGAATTCAACATGACTAATATAAACAATAAAGAAGAAAAATTAGATCAATTATTAAACAATATGGGAAGTGTAGTTATCGCCTTTTCTGGTGGTGTAGATAGTAGTCTCGTTCTAAAAAAAGCAATCGACAATTTAGGAACTGAAAATGTAATGCCTGTTGTAGTAAAATCTGAACTTTTCCGTAATGAAGAATTTGACCAAGCTATCGAACTTGGTAATAGCTTAGGTATTCATGTAGTAGAAGCTGAAATGTCTGAATTGAATGATGAAAATATTATTAAAAACACACCAGAAAGCTGGTATTATAGCAAACGTTTGATGTATAGCAATTTAGAAGATATCAGAAAACAAGTCGGATTTAACTATGTTATCGACGGAATGATTATGGATGACTTAGAAGATTTCCGTCCTGGATTAAAAGCTAGAGAAGAATTTAATGTTCGAAGTGTACTTCAAGAAGCTGAGCTATACAAATCTGAAGTACGTGATTTAAGTCAACAACATCATTTACCAGTTTGGAATAAACCAGCATTATGTAGTTTAGCTTCAAGAATTCCATATGGTGAACCTTTAAGCTTTTCAAAAGTAAATAAAGTTAATGAAGCAGAAAAATATATTCTAAGTCTAGGCGTTAATAATGTTCGTGTACGTTATCATCAAAATATAGCACGTATTGAAGTAGAAGATGATGCGTTATCTACAGTTATTCAAAATAAAACAAATATTACATTAAGACTTAAAGAGCTAGGATTTGACTACGTAACTATCGATTTAGAAGGTTATCGTACAGGTAGTATGAACGAAGTTATAAACACTAAGTCATCTGAATTTTAAGTATTAATTCTAATAATTATAAGGATGTCAAAATATGAAAGATAACAACGAACAACTAGAACAAATTCTAAATAAAGTTCACAACAATCAAATATCTGTAGAAGAAGCGAAAGCCCAACTCCGTCATTACGACGAATTGGGCTTTGCTAAAATCGATTTACATCGTGCACAAAGACAAGGTTTCCCTGAAGTCATCTTTGGACAAGGTAAAACTAAAGAACAAATTGATCAAATTATCGAAAGTTTACTTAATACCAATCAAACTATTCTCGTAACTCGAGTGAATAATGACAAAGCGCAATATATTATCAATAATCATCCACAATTACAATATCATGATTTAGCACAAATCATATCTAGTCCAATTGATGCTATACCTAAATCAAACGCGTACATTTCAGTATTATGTGCTGGCACTTCGGACTTACCTATCGCTGAAGAAGCAGCCTTAACAGCAGAAGTCATGGGTACAAATGTTCAAAGATTTTATGATGTAGGTGTTTCAGGTATTCACCGCCTTTTTGAACATATCCAAGATATACGTAAAGGTCACGTTTCAATTGTTATAGCAGGTATGGAGGGTGCATTAGCTAGCGTTGTCGGAGGATTAGTGGATCATCCTGTTTATGCAGTTCCTACTAGTGTAGGTTACGGTGCTAATTTAAATGGTATAACAACATTATTATCAATGATTAATTCATGTGCGCCTGGAACAAGTGTACTTAATATAGATAATGGTTTTGGTGCTGGTTATAATGCTTCGATGATTATAAACATGTTGGAAAATAAATAGAAATGGAGACACTAATATGAGTAATGCATTGTATTTAGATTGTCATGCTGGTATTGCTGGTGACATGCTATTATCCGCACTTGTAGATATAGGTGCTAACCCTCAGGAAATTGAAAATGAATTAAAAAAATTACCCATCGATACGTTTTCATTACATTTTAATAAAGTAATGAAGCAAGGCATACAAGCCACGTCACTGAAAATTGATTTTGAAGAATCACACCATCATCGTAAAGCTTCTGATATATATAACATTATAGATAATAGTACTTTAAATGATAGAGTTAAAACGCGTAGCAAAGCTATTTTCAATGTTATTGCACATGCTGAAGCTAAAATACATGGTATGTCAGTAGACGAAGTTCATTTTCATGAAGTAGGCGCTATGGATTCAATCATTGATATTATTGGAGGCTGTATTGCTCTAGAACTTTTAGACATAGATATTCTTTATTGCTCACCTATTCCAACAGGAAATGGTCGAATAAAAATCGCACATGGTGTTTATCCAATTCCAGCACCAGCTACTGCAGAAATATTAAAAGGAATACCTTTAGCACAGTTTAATGTATCTAGTGAATTAACTACACCTACTGGGGCAGCTTTTGCTAAAAGCCTTGTAAATTCGTTTGGTACATTTCCTGCAAATACAATGAAGAACATTGGTTATGGAGCCGGAACCAAAGAATTCGACTTTCCAAATGTGTTAAGAGTCATTCAATTTGAAGTGCTAGATCAACAAAATGAAGCTGACCAGGTACAGGTCATAGAATGTCAAATTGATGATATGACCGCTGAAATGTTAGGTGATATAATGGAAAATACTGTAAATCAAAAGGTATTGGACATATTCTACACACCAATTATTATGAAAAAACAACGCCCTGCTACTCAACTTACAGTTATTTGTAAACCAGATTATAAATCAACTATTGAAGATTTCATACTTACACATACATCAACATTAGGTGTTAGAAGCTATACAGTTAACCGTCGTATTCTAAGTCGTCAATATCATGATATTGAAACACCTTATGGCAATGTGTCAGTTAAATTAGCTTATAAAAATGATGAATTAATCAAAGCCAAACCAGAATTTGATCAAATCAAAGAAATCGCCAAAAAGTATAATCAAAATATCCAAACTATTTACCAACAAATAACTAAATGTATGGTTGAACAACTCAATTTATAATATAAAAATAAACCAACAACTACACATCATCAAAGGATGATTTTGAAAGTTGTTGGTTTATTAATTATTTATTCAAATGCGTCAAATAATTCTTTGCTTGAGTTATTCCACATATCTTCATTATGATTTTGTAAAAAGTCTTTAAGTACTTTTTTATTCTCTTTACCAATATGATCGATAATAATTTGATGTTTCATAGATTTATCCATCATGTTCACATGTTCAGGCATACTTTTATACCCACGACGAATGCTTTTATTTACTAATAAATAGCATCCCGTTACACCAGCGTAATATGGGCCATGTTCTCCTCTTTCAGTAGTAACCCAACAAAGCCAGTATTCTTTTGCTTCTTCGCCTTCTACTTCTGATTTGTCGGTAATCCATTTAACACCTTTTTCAACTTTAGCACGTGCATGCATGCCACCAATATCAATAAAAGCTTCTTGATTTGCAACATCTATAAATACTGGCGCAATATTATCTAAAGTAATTGAACCAATATTGGTACCTTTATGTCCATCTAAGGGATCATTTTTAATAATATTAAAATTAAAACCTTTCTTTTCTGACACGTAGGCCACCTCCTCTGACAATTTCCAACTGAATTCTATATTAAATGAGCAAACAATTTCTATCAATCGATTGATTAATTTAATTCATTTAAAAGATTAATAATAGAACCTTTTATCTCTTCATCCTTAATATTTAAAATCAATTCTTTTGGATAATATAATTTATAATCTTCTCTATTAATTCCTGTAATACTATTAATGACTAATGATTGATTACTAATCTCTCTAATTGAACCATCTCTTCTTAGTAAGTGAATGGGTTTACGATTAGAACCTGGTCGATCATAATCGTAAGGTAAATCTGAAAACGACTCGCTCACAAAGTAATAATTAGGATTAATTCCTCCCGCTTCAAATAACTCTTGAAGTTCTGAAATTGTTATTATTGAGCCGTCAAACGGAATATATTTAAATAAATCACGATTAATAAAACGACGTGATAAATCACTCAAAATCATGTCATCTTCCTCGACCCATTTTTTCAAATAATAGATAACAACTGCTTCGTCTAAATCAACATATTGTTGAATTGTCATTGTCCCTTCGAAAAATGGTATAAAATCTTCAGGTGATTTCTTAAATTGATACCCTTCATTATATAGTTGTTTAGCTCTTTTCAGACAGTTATTTAATAATACCTCTCCACCTCTGCTGACAGGATGGAAATATATTTGCCAATACATTTGATAACGACTCATGATGAAATTTTCAACTGCATGCATACCACTTTCTTTAATTAAAACTTCATCTTTAGAAGGTCTCATCAAACGTAAAATACGTTCCATATCAAAAGCACCATATGATACTCCAGTAAAGTAAGCGTCACGTTGTAGATAATCCATTCGGTCTGCATCAATTTGTGATGAAATCATAGATATGACTAACTTATTATCGTGAGTCTTATTAATTACATCAGCTACTTGTTGTGGAAATGTAGCTGAAACACGACTCAATACTTCATTTACTTCTGTATTTCCGGTAATAATTTCCTGAGTAAACGCTTCATGATCTGTATTAAAAATCTTTTCAAAGCTATGTGAAAACGGTCCATGACCTAAATCATGTAACAACGCAGCACACAAGGCAAGAGGACGGTCTTCGTTATCCCATGCATCGCGACCTTCAAATGTTTCATCTATCATACGACGCACTATTTCATAAACACCTAGAGAATGTCCGAATCGACTATGTTCAGCTGTATGAAAGGAAAGATATAATGTGCCAAGTTGCTTAATTCTACGTAATCTTTGAAATTCCTTTGTCTTCACTAAATCCCAAATCAATTGATCTTTAACATGTATATACCTATGTATAGGATCTTTGAATACCTTTTCCTCTGCAAGTTTCGTCGTTGCATACGATGATTGTGTCATGAAATACCTCCTTTTAAAGGGAGACATATATTTTTTTGTCCCCTAACATTTACTCTATAGACTCTATTCAATTTAGTAAGTAGTCATAATCATTGATAGCATACATTCATTGTAATTTTCTTTAAAATAAAAATAATTGTGAACTAAAAGACTTTCTTCATTAATGCTAAATTCATGACTTCCCCATACATTTCTGGTTGATAAGATCTTATAATTTCAAACCCTTGTTCTTTATAGAAATGAATACCTTCATCATTTTGATTATCAACTTCTAAGAAAACCGTGTCATACTTCCCTTTAAATGACTCTAAACCTTTTTCTAATAACAACGTACCATAGCCTTTATGTTGAGACTCAGGATGTACATAATGCGCTGATAAATATAATTCTTCACCATAAATAAAATTGGCAAAACCTACAATTTCTTCATCTTCTTCTGCAACTAAAAATAATTGCTCTTGCATTCTTTTCTTTAAATGTTCTTCGTTATATGACGCTGCTAATAATTCATTGATTGTGCTAGCAGCATAAATATTTAAATACGTATTATACCAAGCTTTTGTTGCTACATCTCTAATCGCTATCGCATCTGTACTTGTTGCTTCTCTGACTCTATGCATTTTTGTCTCCCCTAACAATTACAAGTTATTAATAAATGCATTATATCATATATGTATCGTATTCATTTAACGCAGCGTATTTAATTTTATATACTTATATATTTTTTAAAATTATCTATGAAAACAACTCATAAAAATTCATATTTTGTATTCTTCGTATTGTAAGAAGTACTATAAACATAACAAAGCCCTTCACTAATACATAAGCGAAGGGTCTTATATTGTACTACAAGTTATTTACATTAATTCTATTGTTTGAATAAATGATTCCATTCTCTCGCTCTTTCTAATGCGTAATTGTCTTTCATGATATCGCCAGGTCTTTCAGCTGTACCAATAATGTAACCAGCGAGTTCTCCGCCAATAAATTCTAATGTATATTTCATTTGATCAACACAAGGTTTAGACTTCACTTTTGGACAGTCTCCACCTACTAATATTAATCTAAAGTCTTTTTTAGACATTATTTCTTTAAAATCTGAATATCTTTCATCTACCATTGTTTCTGACCAATGATCAATAAACGCTTTTAATGATGCTGATAAACTATACCAATAAATTGGCGACGCAAAAATGACAACATCACTTTCTAGCACAGTTTTAATTAATTGTTCATAATCATCTGGATATGAATCTATCTTCTTATCATTATGACGTACATCTCTTACTGGATTTAATTGATATTGTGTAACGTCTATCCATTGGTGTTCAACATTTTCTAATGCGTATTGCGTTAATTGCGCTGTGTTTCCTTCTGGACGACTGCCACCGAATAAAACTGTAATCATTACCCTTTCCTCCTTATCTATTATTCTTTAAGTAAGTTGCTCAACTATTCAATATGTTTTTTTACCCGTTAAAGTTAAAAATATGTATCAGAGAATGAAAAAATTTTAACTATTATATCTAATCAATTGGAATTATATAAATTTAAAATATCCCGTAAATCGCCAATATTTAGCTTATTTACGGGATTAATTTTAAAAAAGGTTGGTTTATTTATTTGTTAATTGGAAATAGAGAATCGATTTTATCAATTTCGTCTTGTGATAATTTTACGTTAGCCGCTTCAATATTTTCTACCACTTGTTCAGCACGTTTCGCACCTGGAATAACAACATCTAACGCTGGACGAGTAAGATAAAATGCTAACACTACATTAGCTATAGTTGTATCATGAGCTTCAGCAATATCTGTAAGCTGTTTTACTCGACGTACATTATCTTTAAATACCTCAGGTTTAAAGTCTCTTCTTGTCGCACGATGATCTTCAAATGTTGTATCTTCATCATATTTACCCGCTAGAATTCCAGACGCTAATGGGAAATATGGCACGAATGTAATTTGATTATCAGCAGCGTATGCCATCACTTCTTCATTTTCTCTATGCAATAAATTATATTCTAATTGAACAACATCTACTAAACCATCTTTATTTGCTTCTTTTAATTGATCTAATGTGAAGTTAGATACACCGATTGCTTTAATTTTTCCTTCTTCTTTTAATTCTTGTAATGCTGCAACTGCTTTATCTTTTGGCGTATTATCATCTGGAAAATGAATATAAAATAAATCAATATAATCTGTTTGAAGACGTTTTAAACTGTTTTCAACTTGTTGTTTAATAAACTCTGGATCATTATTTTGATGTACATCATTGTTTTCATCGAAGTAATGAGAACCTTTCGTAGCAATTTTGATTTGTTCTCTTGGATATTCTTTCACAACTTCTCCAACTAATTCTTCAGAACGTTCAGGACCATAAATAAATGCTGTATCTAGTAAGGTAATTCCATTATTAATCGCTTGTCTAACAACTTCTTTACCTTGTTCTTCATCTAAATTTGGATAAAGATTATGTCCACCTACTGCATTAGTACCTAGTGCAATTGGAAATACTTTAACATCTGATTTACCTAATGTTACTTCTTGAGCCATTCTATTCATCTCTCCTTCAGCGAATTGTATTTTAATGCTTTATGTTTACCCTAAAATTAAACGTATCATTCATATAGTAATATTTGATATTATAAAGTAACTATGAGAAGGAGTTGATTAAATGAGAATTAATGTTTTACAACATACACCAAATGAAGGTGTAGGAGCTATTGGTGATTGGGCAAAAGAAAATAACCATGACTTATATATCTATCATCCCTATTTTTATAACGGTGTATTACCAACTGCAGACGAAACAGATTTACTTATTATCTTAGGTGGGCCTATGAGTCCTAATGATACAGATGAATGGATTTATAAAGAAAGAGAACTTATAAGAGACTTATTAAAAGTGAATAAGCCAATGTTTGGAGCTTGTTATGGTGCACAACAAATTACAAAAGCGATTGGCTACACAGTAAGTAAATCACCAGTGAAAGAAGTTGGTTGGGATAAAGTTTACCTAGAAACTGATACTATTCCATACTTACCAAAAGAATTAATGGCTTTACATTGGCATGAAGAAATGTTTCAAATACCTAAAAATGCCGAGCTATTATTTTCAAGTGAGCATTTAAACAATCAAGGCTTTCTACTAAATCAAAATGTAATTGGATTACAATTCCATTTTGAACCAGGGCCTTACGACGTTAAAGAAATCGTTATTAATGACTATACTTATGCAGTTGATTCTGTATTAAATCAAATGCCTCAAGAGATTATTAACTATGATGTACCTGAGGAAAATAAAGAAGTCATGTTTAAATTATTAGATTTCATAACGCAATCATAAGATTAATTAAAAATCGTACTTTTAATCTCTTCAAATTTATACCCATTGACTATTAATTAATTTTTTTATTTAATGTAACTATAACAGTTACATTTTGGAGGATGTTATGAACTTAGAGTTTAATATTGCGATTCATGTGCTCGCTTTCTTAACAAAACATAATCATCAAAGATATCACAGTACAGCATTAGCAGAACTTACTTGCATTAACCCTGTTCAATTACGACGAGTTGCAACGCTTCTTACCTATCACGATTATATTGTCACCATTCGTGGAAAAAGTGGTGGCTACCAGGCTAATGATATGACAAAACATGTTAAACTGTCTGACTTATATCAATACTTTGTGTTAGATAAACAACCTAATCAAAAACGTATTTTTACAGGGAAGCAATCAAGTCATTGCATCATAGCAAGACATATTGCCGATACAATGACATACCATCAAAACCAAGAAGCAAATCATATATTAAACTACTATAGTTCTATAACTATCCAAGATATAGTTCATCAAATACAACAGGAGGACAACATCAATGAACAAATATGATCTAATTATTATTGGATTTGGTAAAGCTGGGAAGACATTAGCAAAATTCGCAGCAGCACAAGGACAACAAGTCGCAATGATAGAGCAATCAAAATCTATGTATGGTGGCACCTGTATCAATATAGGGTGTATCCCATCAAAAGTACTTGTTCATGACGGGATTGCAGGTACAAAATTTGATGATGCATTTTCAAGAAAACAAGAAGTTGTACAAGCATTAAATCAAAAAAACTATCAACTTTTAGCAAGCGATGAAAATATAAGTGTATTAAATTATAAAGCGCAATTTAAGTCGAATACTGAAGTTCATTTGTTAGATAAAAATAACAACATCATTAAGACTATTACAGCCCCACATATCGTTATTAATACTGGAGCTAAAGCAAATATTCCTAATATTAAAGGTATCAATAATGCTAAACATCTATTTGATTCCACTGGTTTATTAGATATATCTTATCAACCTAAACATTTAGTAATCATTGGTGGGGGTTATATCGCTTTAGAATTTGCCTCTATGTTTGCTAATTTAAATACTAAAGTAACCATCTTAGAACATGGTTCAAAATTAATGCCTAGAGAAGACCGTGACATCGTTAATGCAATTATTAATGACTTAGAGAATAAGGATGTTACTATTTTAACTAATGTTAATACGACTGAATTGATTGATGATGTCGACAAAACCATTATTAAAACCACTCAAGGAAACTTTGAATCTGATGCTGTATTACTTGCGACAGGACGTAGACCAAATGTCGATTTAGGATTGGAAAATACTGATATCCAATTAACTAAAGATGGTTCAATAGCAGTGAACGAACATCTACAAACATCAGTAGCACATATTTATGCAGCTGGTGATGTTAAAGGTGGCATGCAATTTACTTATATATCATTAGATGATTATCGTATTATACAATCTCATCTTTATGGAGGTGGAAATCGTACAACAGAAAATAGAGGTTTCATACCTTATACTATGTTTATAGATCCACCATTATCTCGAGTTGGAATGACTAGCGATCAAGCTAAATTAGCAAATTATAATTATATAGACAAGCTACTTCCCGTCAATCAAATTCCTAGACATAAAATTAATAATGACAGTCGAGGATTATTTAAAGTAGTCATTAATAAAGAAAATCATCAAATTTTAGGTGCATCATTATATGGTAAAGAATCAGGAGAAATGATCAACCTAATTAAGTTAGCAATGGATCAAAACATTCCATATCAAGTTTTAAGAGATAATATCTACACACATCCAACAATGACAGAATCATTCAACGATTTGTTTAACATATAAAGAAAGAAGCCATCATTCGTTAATATGATGGCTTCTCTACTATTATTTCAATGCTTTTTTCTTTTCAAGTTTTTCTTTTAATTTTCTATCTTGTTCTTCTTTACGTCTTTTACGTTCTTCATTACGTTTTCTTAAACGTTCTTCTTCTTCAGGATCTCGAGGTTTTTTCAGTTGTTTAGTAACCTTTTCAATTAATTCCTCTTCAGTTAAAGCAGCTAGTGGACGATTATTTACGAATGCAAAAGTCTTACGTCTACCCGGACCACAATATGACTGACAACCTATTTCTATTTCAGCTTCAGGGTCTAACTTTTCTAATTTCTTTTGCAAAGTTTTAACGTTAACTGCCTGACATTCATCGCATATTAAAAATTTATTTTTCATATTGTCATCGCCCACCTTTCTATATTTTTGTATTATTACTTTTTAATAGTTATCTATTTTTATAATTGTGCTTCCTAATCTATATATAACTTTAATTATTTTACTCTTTTTACCAAAAAATTCAAGTTACTTTTTAACTATGTAACGTTTTGTTCATAAAAAAGCCTTCTAAAATAGATTAGATATTTATCATCAAGTTATTTGTTATAACGACGATAAAATCAATCATTTTAAAAGGTTCATATCATTATTGCCCATGATATATTTTAAATAGTAAAGGTTTAATACCATTAGACGTCCATTCTTCATATATCTTTTGTTTGTCAGCATTTTGGTGAATGATGGCAATACCACAATCTCCACCGCCAGCTCCTGAAGTTTTAGCAGCACCGCCATGTTGCTCAGCGATGTCACACAAATGTTTTAATTTCTCTGTTTCAATATCTACTGATGCTTGATTATCCATTTGACGAATGATAAGACGATTTTGACGAATCATCTTTTGTACACCTTTAATATTGTTAGTTTTAAATGCATGGATTAAATTTTCAACACATTGATGTGAACTATCTAAAAATTCGCCATAAAAAGCGGGATCAGATTTAAGTCTTTTAACTTCGCTAACTAGGTGTGGTGAAGATGCTGGTGAACCAGTCCATCCTATTAATACTTCCATATTTTCTGGCGCTTGTAATGGTTCGATATGAAGACCAGGCCAATTCTTGTCTAATACCGTATTTACTGAAGTCGTTTCGATTTGCTGCTTAACCCAGTCATGGTCGAATGTACTATATGCTAACCAACCACTATAAACACTTACGGCAATGTCGCCACAAGAACTTAAACTTTGTAATTTCATATTCGAAATAACTGCTAATTTATAAATATAAAGATTAGATAATTCTAATTCATAAAACTCGTTAAGTACTTTAACAACTGACACTAACACAGCGGCACTTGAACCAAGACCATACTTATTACCATTAGCATCATCTAAGTTACTATCAATTGTTAAATGAAAATGTTTTAAAGGGATGTCACAACTCTTAGCATACTGTTCAAACACTTCTATGGCTGTAACAACATAATTTAATTGTTTAGCCGCCTGTGGATCAGAAATGACAATGCTATCTTCATCTCTATAAAATGTTACAGGTTCGTGATGTAATGTTTTTGAATGAATTGTACCTTCAACTTGATTTGAAGGTTCGATTGTTGCTGTAACAAAGCGATTTAATGCAATTAACACAGATTTATATCCTGGTTCTGTAACTGCATATTCACCAGCTATATAAAGTTTACCGGGTGCTTTGACCTGAATCATTCTATCAATTCCTTACTTAATTATTTCAACGCCTGTAGCGATAATATCACTTGCAATTATTTTTGAATCATCAAATTGTTTTTTAAATTGTTCAATCACTGCTTGTTTATTTTTCTTTTCAACAAGGACTTTCACATTTGGACCAGCATCCATTGTGAAATAACAAGGTAATCCCATTTCCCTACATTTGTGAACAATAGCCATTGCATCATAGCTTTCTTGTACTAAATATGTAAATGGCGGTTGAGCACCAAGGTTTGTAGCATGCATACGTAAACCATTTGCCTCAATCACTTCTCCAAGATGTTTAAAGTCTTTAGATGACATCGCGCGCTTAACTTCAGCTATATCCTCATCTACGTGATCTAACCAATATTGATAAAAGCGAGATGTATCACGTGTCAATGACATACCTGAACGACTGGATACTTTTTTAGATTGATTATTGATAACGACAAATATCATAGACAAATCATCTTCCCAATGATTTGCATCGACTGGATGAGCATATGATGTTTCGTCATCATGACCCTTTTCCCATTCAGCAAAACCACCGAAAATGCTTCGAGATGCCGAACCAGACCCAAGACGTGCTAAACGAGATAAATCTTTATCTGTTAATCGAAGTTGTAAAGCTTCATTACAAGCTGCTGCGAGCGCTGCGTATGCACTTGCAGATGATGCTAAACCAGCAGCTGTCGGCACAAAATTATGACTATCAATACGAGCATGTAAATTTGTACCTGCTACTTCTCTAACAATATCCATATAAGATTGAATTTTTTTAGTTTCTTTTTCATTGGCTTCTTCACCATTTAAAATAAATTGATCATTTTGATAGTCACTGTCAAACGTTACTTCAGTTTCGGTATAAAACTTTTCCAATGATACAGATAGACTATTATTCATAGGGATAATTAACTTTTCGTCAGCTTTTCCCCAATATTTAATCAATGCAATATTTGTATGTGCACGTGCTTTGCCACTTTTTGCCAATGGGTTAACCTCCTAAATACTCAATCCATGTATGTGCAGCTCCTGCTTTTTCAACTGCCGCTACAATTTTTTCTGCAGTATGTAAATCTTCAGCTAGTAACAACATGCTTCCGCCACGTCCACCACCAGTCAATTTACCTGCAATTGCACCATGGGATTTTCCTATTTCTAACAACTCTTCTATTTTATCATGACTTACTGTTAAATTTCTTAAATCTTGCTGACATTCATTAAAAATATTGGCTAATTGTTTGAAATTATGATATTCGATTGCCTGACTTGCTTGGTATACTAAGTCCCCAATATTTTCAATATGTTTCATGTATTCTTGTGATTCACATAAATTGTGAACATCTTCAACTGCTTGTTTTGTTGAACCTTTTACGCCAGTGTCAATAACAACCATATAGCCGTTTAATTGAAGTGTTTTTAAAGTTTCAGCATGACCATTTTGAAACCATACTGGTTTATTAGAAACAATCGTTTGTGTATCAATACCACTTGGTTTACCGTGAGCAATTTTTTCTGCCCAGTTAGCCTCTTCAATTAATTCTTTATCACTTAAAGTTTCTCCTAGAAAATCATAACTTGCTCTAGTAAAAGCAACAGCTATTGCTGCACTTGATCCTAACCCTCTTGAAGGTGGTAAATTAGTTTGAATTTTAATTAATAATGGCTCTTCTACACCCGTTTTGTCGATAAAACGTGTCACGATTGATTTTAAATGCTCTGGCGCATCATAAAGAAGACCATCATAAACATCACTTTCGATGGCTGAATAATTTCCCTTTTCAAGGCTTTCTATTAACACTTTAATTTTACCGGCGTTAAATGGAATAGCTATAGCAGGTTGGCCAAAAGTTACTGCGTGCTCGCCTATCAAAATAATTTTACCTGTAGACTCCCCGTATCCTTTTTTTGTCATGTTATTATCACCTTTTATTATACCTTCACTAATCTGATTCTTCATTGTCTTTACGTGTTTATGTTTGTATATATAGTTTTTTACAGAGTAATATTTTAACGAGTATCATATGTAATGATATTATTACGATTTTAAATAACAAACTATATATTTTATACCTCTATACAAAATCTTGAATATATTTACCTTTAACTAAGGTTTTGTAAACATTTTTACATTTTATAAACTTAAATCTGCTCTTTTTATATAAATTTTTCCACCTAAACTATAATACTACAAATAATTCTTGGAATACACAGATTTATATATAATATAAGAAATTTAATGTACTCAATACATCATTTTTATAGTTTATTAAACTACGTTATCACTGCAAAAACTATAAAAAACCGTCTTATTTTAAAGACATTAAACCTCAATATCGATTATATTGTGGTACTAAGTCATATTAAATAAGACGGCTAATTATTTTAAATTGTCATTGTTATCTAATTTATACTACTTTTCGTTCATTTTAGTTATCATTTTTGCATTACGGTCTATCATTTTATCAAAATAACCTTCATAGCGTTGCCACTCATCGTCAGTGATTGGGTCCATATTTAAGCGTCCACCTAAATCTTTGATGGCATATAGTAATAAAAACATGGTGTCTTGTACAGTAATCTTTTTATTTAAAAGCGTTTCAAGGGATGCCATGCATTGTGGTTCAATATCAGGATAAATAAACTTAGTTGTTTCACCTTTTAAAGCACGGTCATAAAAATGTTTCATCATTAATGCACGTTCTGAACCTGAACCTTCAACACATAGATAGACTTGAACTGCAATACCGCCTCTTACACGTCTTTGTGAAATGCCTGCAAATTTCTTACCATTAATACTTAAATCGAATTTTCCTGGGCAATAAGAATGTGTAATTTCAAGAGTATCTATCTCTACATCTTCGTCTTCGAACATTTTGGCAACAAGCAAATACATAACAGTAAATGCTTCATCAATTGTCGTTTCTGACTGCCCTTTGAACATTAATGAAATATTTAATATTCCTTGATCTAAGACAACCCCAAGACCTCCCGAATTACGTACAATCGCGTTATAGCCCATTTCATCTGTTAGATAGGCAATACCATCCTTTAAGAATGGTAATCGAGAGTCATGAATACCAAGAATAACAGTATGTTGATGAATCCAAGTTCTCACTACGTTAGGTGATAAATCTTTACCTACACTTTCGCTAAACGTGTCATCAAAAGCAAATGATTGCATAGGTTCCAAACCACTGGAATGGTCAATGTATCGCCATTCTATGTCATTAAAATATTTATTTGCTAAGTCCATTATTGTAATGATTGTGCAGCAGTAATAATTGATAAGTTATAGACATCTTCAATTGAACATCCACGAGATAAGTCATTTACAGGAGAATTCAAGCCTTGTAAAACTGGACCAACTGCATCATATCCACCTAATCTTTGAGCTATTTTGTAACCAATATTACCTGCTTCTAAACTAGGGAAAATGAAAACATTTGCATCTCCTTGAATTTTAGCACCTGGCGCTTTTTTCTCAGCTACACTTGGTACGATTGCTGCATCAAATTGGAATTCCCCATCAATAACAACATTGTCTAATTGTTCTTCAGCTACTTTATCTTGCGCTAATTTCAATGCATCTTGAACTTTAGTCACGTCATCTGATTTAGCAGATCCTTTAGTTGAAAAGCTTAACATAGCCACTTTAGGTTCCATACCAAAACTTTGTGCAGATTTAGCACTTTCAACAGCAATTTCAGCAAGACCTTGTGCATCTAATTCAGGGTTAATTGCACAATCGCCAAAGATATATTGTTCTTCGCCTTTCATCATAAAGAAGATACCAGATGTTTTAGATACGCCAGGTTTAGTCTTGATAACTTGTAATGCTGGACGAACAGTATCACCAGTTGAATGCGCTGCTCCACTTACTAAGCCTGCTGCTTTACCAGTGTATACAAGCATTGTTCCAAAGTAATTAACGTTTTCTAATAATTCTTCAGCTTGTTCTTGTGTTGCTTTGCCTTTACGGCGTTCAACAAATGCGTCTACTAATTCTGATTTCAATTCACTTGTTGAAGGATCGATGACTTCTATATTAGCAATATCCAAACCTTTGTCTTCTGCTAAGGATTGAATTTTTTCTTTATTACCTAAAACGATTGGTGTTACATAATCTGTAGTTTGTAATTGTGTAGCCGCAGTTAACACACGTTCGTCTTCCCCTTCAGGTAACACGATATTTACATTTTTTCCTGATAATTTGTTTTCTAATACATTTAATAGATTAGTCATAATGTCCTCCTTGAATTTCTTTTTCATAATAACGTTTACAAAACTAATTATACGTTATTTTAAAATAGAATTCCATTTCACTTTTTTGTAATCATTTACTTAGGAGCTGACTATTTATTTATGATAAAATTTAATGTGAATTGATATTATAGAATTAAAGGAGCGATAAATATGAGTGAAGCAGCCGAAACATTGGATGGTTGGTATAGTTTACATTTATTTTATGCAGTTGATTGGGCTAATTTTAGATTAGTCCCTCAAGAAGAACGCGAATCAATGATTGCTGAATTCGAAAGTTTCGTGAACGATAAATCTGAAGCTAGAAGCTCTCATACAGGAGATCAAGCTATTTATAATATTACAGGACAAAAAGCCGATTTATTATTATGGTTCTTACGTCCTGAAATGAAAGACCTTAATTTAATTGAAAATGAACTTAACAAATTACATATAGCTGATTTCTTTATTCCGACATACTCTTATGTGTCAGTCATTGAATTAAGTAATTACTTAGCAGGTAAATCTGATGAGGATCCATATGAAAACCCTCATGTAAAAGCTAGATTATATCCTGAACTACCACATTCTGATTATATTTGTTTCTATCCTATGGATAAACGTAGAAATGAAACATATAACTGGTATATGTTACCAATGGAAGAAAGAAAATCATTAATGTATAACCACGGAATGATTGGACGTAAATATGCTGGTAAAATCAAACAATTTATCACTGGTTCTGTCGGCTTTGATGACTTTGAATGGGGTGTTACTTTATTCTCAGATGACGTCTTACAATTCAAAAAAATTGTTTATGAAATGCGTTTTGATGAAACTACTGCACGTTATGGAGACTTCGGAAGTTTCTATATAGGTCATATTTTAAACCCTGAAAACTTCAATCAATTTTTCAAAATTTAACAGTTGATTATTAGAGAATTCCTATTTTTATATGAATAGGGATTCTCTTTTCATATCTATAAACTAATTAAAAAAGTACACTTTGCAAGCAAAGTGTACTTCTGACGTGTAGTATCCTTGGGAGAACTTTAATCACTACTACGTATAAGTTAACTAAATTAAATATATTGTCGCTACCCAATATATTTTGTAATAGTTAACTAATATTAATTTAACCTTTTTGAAATATTTGAAACATTATTTTAGTGTTGAGTTATATATATAAAATGCAATAAGTTTATATAAGTATCAATTTATACATTTTCCTTTTATTTTTCTAAATTTTATCGAAAAATCATGAATTAAATTGCTTATCAATTTTGTCATTCACTTCTTTTTTCTATATAGTTATTAAAACTGAAATGTTTTACAGCCTTTCTTTATCGCTATATAATGGTTTTTTCTCTTTTCATACTCTATAATTAATATATCTAAATTTAAAAATTTTAAAAACTGGTGATTAAATGACAAAAGTAGTAAATGAAAACGAGCATGAACGTCTCATCAAAGATGTGGTTATGTTAGCCGCACGTGTTTTACTTGAATCTGGTGCTGAAGGTACACGGGTAGAAGATACAATGAATCGCATCGCTAAAAAATTAGGTTATCAAGAAAGTAATAGCTTCGTTACAAATACCGTTATTCAATTTCATTTACATAATGAAGCAACCCTACGTATGTTTAGAATAAAAACAAGAGACACTAATTTAATTAAGATTTCACAAGCAAATGAAATTTCTCGTTTAATTACTAAAGGGACGATGGGTCTTGAAGAAGCTAAAGAAAAATTAGAAAAAATTTATGTCGCTAAAAGAGATAGCAGCCTTCCTTTTAAAGGATTTGCCGCAGCAATCATTGCAGTTAGTTTTTTATATTTACAAGGTGGTTCCCTAGTAGATATTATTACTGCTCTACTTGCAGGTAGTTTAGGTTATCTAGTTGTTGAAATACTAGATAGAAAGTTACATGCTCAGTTCATACCTGAATTTATAGGCTCTGTTGTTATAGCTTTGATTGCTGTAACTGGTCATACTTTAGTACCTCAAGGTAATCTTGCGACCATTATTATCGCTTCAGTCATGCCTATTGTTCCTGGTGTATTGATAACAAATGCGATTCAAGATTTATTTGGTGGCCATATGCTTATGTTTACAACGAAATCTTTAGAAGCACTTGTCACTTCATTTGGTATAGGTGCAGGTGTAAGTTCAATATTAATATTAATCTAGGAGAGTTGTTATATGTTTTGGATATTAAATTTTATATTTAGTTTTTTAGCATCTCTGTTCTTTTGTGTCATATTCGATGCTCCTAGAAAATTATATCTATCTTGTGGATTTGTTGGGGCTTGTGGTTGGATGGTTTACACACTGTTCTATAATGGATTAGAAGCTCATACAATATATTCCAGCTTCTTCGGTAGTCTTGCATTAGGTCTATTAAGTCACTATATGGCTAGATATAAAAAAGAACCCGCTATTATTTTTATGGTAACTGGAATTATACCTTTAGTTCCTGGTGGTCTTGCTTACGATGCTACTAAAAGCTTAGTTTTATTACACTTTAATAAAGCAATCAATACCATGCTTGAAGTTACATTAATTGCAGGTGCTATTGCTTTAGGTTTACTGTTTGCAGATCAAATTTCAAAAATCATTATTTCTGGGTTCGCTATAACTAGAAAAAAACTATAAATATAAAAAAAGTCATGATGAGTATTTAAGAGGTTCTCTCTTTTCTCATCATGACTTTTTAATTATTATTTATTTTTGACTGGTTCATCAACCATGTTTTCTACCTCATCTTCACTTCTGTTTAAAATTAATCTACTTAATTCATCGTTATCAATTTTTTTCAATTTAGGATAGCGAATGACAAAGAAAATCAATCCTAATACTAACCATACACCTAATGCAATATAAGATGGTAATGAAAGTGATGCTGGTGTACCAGGTATTAATAATAAACATAAGAAAATGAATGATACGACTGAACCAATAATACCGAATGTTTTATAAATTGGTGCATACGTATTACTTTGTTTATTGTAACTGAATAACTTAGTAGCAGATAAACAAGTCACAAAGTATGCTACAGAAACACCTGTTGAAGACATATCAACAATCCATGTTAACGCAGTACGTCCTAACCATGGTGCTATTAAAGATACCGCAACTAAGAAAATAATTGCTACATAAGGTGTCTTGTATTTACTATGAATGCGGCTAAATACTCTTGGCATAATTCCTGAACGTCCCATAGAGAATAGTAGTCTGCTGGCACTCATCAAGAATCCATTTAATCCAGTAAAGATACCCATCATAATAGCAATAGCTAATACAGCTAAACCAATATAACCAAATGCTGTTTGTGTTTCTGCACCTGTTAACCATAACTGGCCATTTAAACTTTTTTGATCTGTACTTAACCATCCTGTATATAAAATCATTACAACATATGTCATAGATGCTGCAAGTAAACTATACACAATTAACTTAAATGTTTTGTTTGGTGCAAAGTTAAATTCTTCGGCTGTTTGTGGTATATTATCGAATCCTACATAAGCCCATGGAGCAATTGCTACTATAGTGATAATAGACATGAACCAACCTTCATGTGGATTTGATAATGGTTTTAAGTTATCTAAGGCAAAGTTATTACCAAAGAATGAACCAAAGAACATTAATAATACTACAATAACCATAGATACACAAAAATAATATTGTAATGACCCAGATACACTTGCGCCTCTAATAGCTATAAACATAAAGACAAGTAATAATACTGTTGCAATAATAATTTCAGTTATGTAGACATCCCAACCTGCAACTGAATACATTTTTCCGTTATTGAGTACACTTGGTAATAAAAATTTAATCAATAAACTAAAAGCGGTGGCATTCAATGCTACAACACAGACATAACCAAAGGTTAAGAACCATGAAGAGAAGAAACTTACATATCTACCAAAACTTAAGAAACTAAATGCAAATGCCCCACCAGAAACGGGGAATTTTTCTACTAAAGCACCATAACTTACTGCGATTAAAATCATAAGTATAGCGCCAATGACAATACCAATGGATGCAGCTACAGGACCTGCTTGCCCAATCCAATCCCCTGGTAGTATAAATGCGCCCCAACCAATACATGAACCATATGCAATCGCCCAAACAAACTTTTCTGATAAGTTCTTTTTGAGGTCGCCTCTATCTACCTTTTTATTTTCGTTATTTTCCATAATTAAAAACTCACCTCGATGTATGTGTATACCCGAAAAGGTGAGTCATGTAACTTAAATATCGAATTATTATTAATTTTATTTCAAAAACTGAACTAACGGTTTTATTAACCTGAAAACTTAAACGTTGCAATAATTAACATTAACCAGCCGACAATAAATAATACGCCACCAATTGGTGTAATAGCACCTAATATTCGCACTTGTGTTAAAGCTAATACATATAATGAACCACTAAAGAATACAATACCAAAGAATATTAACCATCCAGCCCAATTAATGTTGATTGATGTTGTTCCGCCAATCACACCAATAATTAATAATGCTAGTCCATGGTACATTTGATACATTGTCGCTTTTTCCCAAACAGACATGTACTTTTCTGATAGCTTACCTTCTAAACCATGTGCACCGAATGCACCAGTTCCAACAGCCATCATTGTATTTAAGGCTCCTAATATAATAAATAATTTCATCATAATTTATGTTCTCCTTTATGTTTAAAAATCAAATATAGACTCACCGTTGCCTATTTCATCATCAGTCGTCATTAAATTAGAATTAGAGATTGAATTCGTATTGGTTGGTTGAGATTTTGCACTTTCCGTATTAGAAACTTTTCCACCCATTGCTCTAATTTCTTCAACTGTCACATTATCATAGCCAGATTTACTATAATTATCACTCATTGGTTTATTCGCTGTACTTACCTCTGTATGCGTAAAATCATTACCTTTAGATTTTCCCATACTCATTTTGTCTGTAGCCGAAGATGTATAAAGTGCTGTAATTGTATGTATCGCATACATATGTTTCTCAAAATCTTGTTGTGAAGTTGATTCGTCAGCTTGAACGAGTTCTCGTTCTATTAATTGAATCACTTTGTCTTTATCCATGACTATTATCCTCTCTTTCACACCAATGAATAGGCGTTTTACCTTTTGATACTAAAAATGAATTTGCTTTTGAATAAGGTTTAGAGCCGAAGAACCCTCTATACGCAGATAATGGACTTGGATGTGGTGACTTTATTATATAATGCTTAGATGTATCGATTAATTTTATTTTTTGTTGGGCGGGTTTTCCCCATAAAATAAACACAACATCTTCTCTTTCCCCTGAAATGGTACGAATCACTTCATCTGTAAATATTTCCCAGCCAATATCTTTATGGGAGTGAGCATCACCCTGTCTTACAGTTAATACTGTATTAAGAAGTAACACACCTTCTCTTGCCCAATCCTGTAAATGTGGTGACTGACGTCTACAACCTATGTCTTCTTCTAATTCTTGGTACATATTTCTTAATGAAGGTGGAAATTTAGCATTAGGTTGTACTGAAAAAGCTAACCCATGCGCTTGATTAGGGCCATGATAAGGATCTTGCCCTAATATGACAACTTTAATGTCTTCAAACGGTGTTAAATCAAAGGCTTGATAAATATTTTCTCTATCTGGATAAACAATTTGTGTTGTATATTCTTTTTCAAGAAAGTCATGCATTGCCTTGAAATCATGTTTAGACGTAATATTATGAAAAACTTCAGACCATTCCATCCTTTTTCACCTCAAAGATATTTTAACATATCTCTACCTTCAAATTATAATTAGGTTTAATGTAAACTTTTGTTTAAAATAAGTTTACAAATTATCTTGAATTATATATAGTTCATAATAAGATGAATTAAAAGTTTGGAGAGACGTATATGTGTACAGGATTTTCATTTTACACAAAACAGCAACATCATTATTTAGCTAGAACTATGGACTTTGCTTTTGAATTTAACGGCATACCAACTGTAGTACCTAGAAATTTTGATTATCAATTTGATTTAGAACCATCTATGAAACTCACTTACGGTTTTGTCGGCACTAATTTAAAGGTAGGTCGATATCGTTTTGGAGATGGTGTTAATGAATGCGGCATCGCTATTTCAAATCATTATTTTACTGGCGAAGCATCTTATAGCAAACATAAACGTTATGGTTATTTTAATTTAGCTCCTGAAGAATTTATCATATGGGTGCTTGGCTTCACTAAAAATATTCAAGACTTAAAGCAAAAAGTCAAAAAGGTCAATATTATGCATGAGAAGAATGAAACGTTGAACATTGTACCACCGCTTCACTTCATTATAACTGACCGTGAAGGTCATACTGTGTCAGTAGAACCACATAATGGTTTGCTTATTGTTAAAGACAATCATATAAATGTGCTTACTAATTCACCCAATTTAGAATGGCACATACAAAATTTAAGAAATTATGCTTTTTTATCGCCTAAAAAGTCTACTAATCATTTAGTAGGCAAATTATTAGTAAAATCTATGGGTGCTGAAGCAGGTACAAATGGATTACCAGGTGGATATACTTCTCCTGAACGTTTCGTAAGAGCAAGTTATTTAAGACATCAACTACCACAATCAAACGATGAAGAACAAAATTTGATTAATTGTTTTAAAATATTAGATTCTGTAAGCATTCCTCAAGGTGCCGTCATTGATGCTGGGGAAACACACTACACGCAATATCAATTAGTAATGGATAGTAAAAATAGGACTTATTTTTTAAAACCTTATTTCACAAACCAAATATTTAAAATTCAATTAAATGAAGACTTACTATCAAAAAATGATATGACATTTATCGATATTGATCATCAGTTAAAAATAACTCATCTTAACTAATTAGATAACATGACAAATAAACTTTATAATATGACACTATTTTATTTTGCTACTATGTGAATCGTGATATGATGGTAACAGTATTAGAAAACATTAGGAGTGAATTCAAATGGCATTAAAAAAAGTATTAACAATTGCTGGTTCAGATACTAGTGCAGGTGCTGGTATGCAAGCTGATTTAAAAACTTTTCAAGAATTAGACGTATACGGTATGGTAGCTTTAACTTCTATCGTAACTATGGATAAAGAAACATGGTCTCATGATGTAACACCATTACCTATGGATGTATTTGAAAAACAACTTGAAACTGCTATTTCTATTGGTCCAGATGCTATTAAAACTGGTATGCTAGGTACAGAAGAAATCATTAAACGTGCTGGTGAAGTTTATGAACAATCTGGCGCTAACTATTTCGTTGTCGATCCTGTTATGGTTTGTAAAGGTGAAGATGAAGTACTTAACCCGGGAAATACTGATGCAATGATTCAATATTTATTACCTAAAGCAACAGTGGTTACCCCTAATTTATTCGAAGCTGGTCAATTATCAGGATTAGGTAAACTAACTTCTATTGATGAAATGAAAAAAGCAGCTCAAATCATTTATGACAAAGGTGCTCAACACGTTATTATTAAAGGCGGTAAAGCTTTAGATCAAGATAAATCATATGACTTGTACTTTGATGGTAAAACATTCTATCAATTAACTACAGATATGTTCCAACAAAGCTACAATCATGGTGCTGGATGCACATTTGCAGCTGCGACAACAGCTTATCTTGCAAATGGTAAATCACCTAAAGAAGCAGTCATTGCAGCAAAAGCATTCGTTGCTTCAGCTATTAAAAATGGTTGGAAAATGAACGACTTTGTTGGCCCTGTTGACCATGGTGCTAACCGTCGTATAGAACAAATTGACGTTCAAGTAACTGAAGTTTAAATATAATCATAGATTTTATTAAATAGACTAGGCTTACACTATCGCATGTTTTGTATAGTGTAAGCCTTTTTCATTCTATTAATCACCTAACTTCTACCTACATATATAGTCGTAGTTGATTATCCAATGATAGACTGAGTTAAAGTTGATACCAAAGCCTCATGTCTAATGGTTGATGAACGTGTATGATATAAAGTGTAGAGAGATAAAGGAGGTATAACAACATGATTATTCATAAACAAGATATCCAAGACGGTATTCCTAAATACGAAATCATTACTAAAAAATTCAAATCAATCACTGTTAAGTTTGATGAAACCTTTAATAAAAATGATATCTATCGATTACTCTCTCTACTTGAAAATGACGTCGACAGAATGCATTTCAGTCACGCATGATTGTTATTTTCAGCATCAAGAATCTACAGATTTAAAGTTTAAAAGGTAAAAGATCCATGTTTCAAACGTTCAAACAATGGTTTTAAAGTTTCTTGTCCCCTAACTACAGACACTTTAAATGCCATCATCCATAAAATACTCATCTTAATAACGATAAAAAGTGCTAATGTTAACCAAAGTTGTCCCCTTTGGTGGTTCAGAGAGAAACTTTGAACCTTCTTAACATTAGCACTTTTCTATTAAAAAAAGAGTCTTATGACAATTGTATTTAACAATTACCACAAGACTCACATATTAATTAAAAGTCTTCTTTTTCTTGTCGTTCTTTTACCCACCATAATGCTTTTTCAGGGTGAGCTTCATAATAAGCTTTATCTTTTTCATTATCTACGTTAGGGTAAGAACCTTTAAGTGACTTACCTGCTGTAGCTGCATGTAATAATGTAATAACTAAGAATCCAATAACACTAATTGCTGTTAAGTAATAAGCTGGTGCTAATACATTACCTGTAGCTTCAACTAACCATGAAGCAATTAATGGTGTTGTACCACCAAATAATGATACAGATACGTTAAATGTTACTGATAATGTACGATATCTAATATGTGTATAGAATATCGTTGGAAGTGATCCTGGCATTGTTGCTTCATAAGTTGATAAGAAGAATCCTAGAATTAAGACACCAATGATAATGAACGGTAATGATTTTGTTGCTAATAATGAAAATGCAACAATACTTAATAACGTTAATCCACCAGTACCGATTAAGAATACTTTCTTTTCACCTATTTTATCTGCCAATTTACCGAATCCTAAAGCTAATGGAATCATAATTGCCATGATACAAGTAATGATGACACTAGTTGTCGTTTGATCTACTTTTGCAACTTGACCTAAATATGTAGGTAAGTATGCTGTCACCATATAGTTCGTAACGTTAAAGAATACTACTGCTACGAAACAAACTATGATATCTTTGTACTAATAACGAATGATACCAAAGAAATTAATCGTATCTCTTTTCGGAGTTTCTGCAACATCATTTTCAAATACAGGTGATTCTTCCAATTTTCTACGTAAGTATAATCCAAATAAACCTAAGAATAAACCTAAAATAAATGGAATTCTCCAACCCCATGCTTGCATTTGATCATGAGTTAAGAAGAAACTTAATAATGCAATCATAATTGAAGCTGCAATATAACCAGATAATGTACCAATTTCTAATCCACTACCTAAGCTATTACGCTTTTTATCTGGTGAAGACTCTGCAACATATGTCATTGCACCTGCATATTCCCCACCAGTAGAGAAACCTTGTAAAATACGCGCTAATAACAAGAGAATAGGTGCCCATATACCAATCGTGTCATAATTTGGTAGTAAACCAATTGTTAATGTAGACAGTGCCATTAATATAATTGTTGTAGTTAATACAACTTTACGACCGTATTTGTCTCCCACAATACCAAATACGATACCACCTATAGGTCTAAGTAAGAATGCAATCGCTAATGCAGCAAATGTAAATATTTGCTGCATTTGAGGATTGTCGACTGGAGAGAAAAAGTTCGCTCCTATGTAAGCTGTCGTATAAGCATAAACACCAAAGTCAAACCATTCCATGGCATTACCAATACCGGTTGCGACAACGGTTTTTTTCGCTTTTTGAGCGTCGACCATGTTAATATTTTCTTTTTCGAAATCCATGTAATTTAACACTCCTTTGTATGTTACATAATTATACTATGATAGTTAATGTTGTCAAATTGATTTAATTTTATTTAAATTCAAAAATACAAATTTATTCATTTTACAGAAAATTAGTTAAAATAAAAAAATCTATTCAATCAAATCATCCATTAAGAAAAATTATTTAAAACAAATTCTATTTTATCTAATTTTTACAACAATTAACTTTACCCCATCTTCTTTATTCCAAACCGTTATCGTATCCTTATTTTTCATTGAATAATCAATATCTTCATTAATACCAATGGTTCTAAAGTATTTTATTTTATAAGAAGACCACGTTATATCGAGTTTATTCATCACAATATCACAAACTAATTGTCCTGGAACAATATCATCATGGATTTCATTTTTATCGTTTACACATGCCAAATAGTGTTTTATTAGTTGCTCATTTATCTTCATATCTGATTTACCTTTATAAATATTTGTTCTATATAAATACAATTATTATTATCTTTATTAATTTTCAAAGTGTAGGTGTATTTGATGAAATTTTTGATTTTAAGTACCTCTTTTTTGCGTAATTCTGCTTTATAATTTGTACATGTAACTAATTTATTGGTTTGGTATACTTTTGTTTCTTTCAAATAGATTTTTTCATTTATAAATTCCTGGAACAATGTGAATTCTGGCCATAACTTGGCACAAAATAATTCAGGAACATAACCCTTATATTCCACACCAATAATTTGACAATATCTCATTACCTCCTCTTCATTAAATCGAATTTCTCTTATTTCACTTTGTGTCCCATCGTTCGAATAAAGCTGCATTACCGAGGCCACCTCCTATACCCATAGTCGCTATTGTTCTAAAATTATCTTTCATATAAAACAATCGTGTCACTAAGGCTGCACCACTTGCTCCATATGGATGTCCAGACGCTAAAGCACCACCCCATTGATTTAATTTATAATCTGGTATATTTAATAATTTTTGTGAGGCTAAAACTTGTGCGCTAAATGCTTCATTCAGTTCTATTGCATCAATATCATGAATGGTTAATTCATAACAATTAAGTAAATTCTGTACAGCAGGTACCGGACCAATCCCCAGTATGTTAGGGTCTACACCTTTTGTCATAGCACCCTTAAAATATAGACCATTGTTAAATCCATAATATTTCGCTGTTTCAAGTTCCATAATTAAAACCAATACAGCTCCATCATTCTTCATACAACTATTTCCTACTGTCACTGTACCATTAGGTAATTGTGGCTTAAATCGCGATAATGTTTTTAAATTTAAATTAGGTTTTATACTTTCATCGTCTTCAAATTTTTCACCTTTTACTATTAAAGGGACTATTTCTTGGTTTATATTTCCATTTTCATAATTCAATCTTGTGCGCTGATGACTTTGATATGCAAATTGATCTTGGTCTTCCCGTGATACGTTGTATTTTCTAGCAACGTTTTCAGCTGCTTCAATCATAGTTGGATCCTGTCCCTTTGGTGCAAATGAAGCTTTCTCATAAAATTGAGGGAAATGTTGTTCATATACAGATTGAGGTCGTAGTATTTTCCATGGTGCTCGACTTGTACTTTCTACTCCTCCAGCAAGATAAATTTTTCCAGCTTCACTTTGTACCATTCGACAAGCATAAATGATACTTTCTAACCCCGAACCACATTGTCTATCTATCGTTAATCCTGGTATCGCATCATCAATGCCAGCCTCTAATAAAGATTTCCGTGCAATATTGCCACCATTTCCTACTGTATTTCCTAAAATAACTTCATCTAAATTAGCAATCACTTCTGAATAATTATCTTGATAATAGTTAAATAATGATTTTAATAATTCCTCTGGTTCTAGATGTTTTAATTTACCTCCATATTTGCCAAATGCTGTCCTTTTAGCTGCAACAATAACGGGTTGTTTCATTATTTTAGTTCTCCTGTATTCCATCTTTTTTCCATTTCAAATCGAGATATTTTGCCGCTTCGTGTATACGACATTTTAGTTACCTTCTTTATCTTAGAAGGAATTTCGTACCTATCTATTTTATTCATTAAATACGTTTTCAATTGTCTATAATCTAATTCAATATCGCCTGTATATAGTAAAACAGCAATTTCTCCAAATTTATCATGTTGCTGTCCTATAACAATAGCTTCATTAATTCCATGGATTTTAGTAACTTCGCTTTCTATTTTAGCTGGATAAACGTTTTTACCGCCTATAATCAATCTTGACCCAACTCTTCCTCTTAAATACAAACATTGCTTCTCATCAATATGTGCATAATCACCTGTACTAATCCATTGATAATCATGTAATTCGTTCTCATCATTCACATAACCACTAAACGTCATATTACTTCTGACATATAATCGACCTATACCTTCTTCATCTTTGTTCTTTATTTGGTAATCAACATTTGAAAATAATTTACCAACTGATGATTCGGGTGCGCTTTGGTTTAAGTTATAACTTATAAAACTAGCTTCCGATGTCCCAAAAAATTCTATTAAATTTACATGAGATAACTGTTCTTTTAATTTATAGAACATATGCTTATTTAATTTAGCACCACTACTAAAAATACTAGACAAACATGTTGGCATATCATGATTGGACAATAGTTGATGTAACATGGTTGGCACTAAAAACATCGCAGTAGGAAGTTGAATGGTGTTCAATTTGTCAATGAGTTGTATCGAATTAAAATGATTTTGTCCAATAAACGTGCGACCAGTATAAAGAGCGTATATACAAGCATATAGTGACAAAGAGTGTGATAAAGGGCCAGGTGCTACAAATATTTTTTCTTGTCTTTGCATAAGCATTTCATTTTGTTCGAACGAAACAATCCATGACGGTTCGTTACGATAGTAAGTTTTAGGTAAACCAGTTGTACCTGAAGTAAAACCAATATGTAAGATATTAGTTGGATTATCTTTTATTGATGTCAGTTTAACTGCTGAGACTTTCGATATTTCATTTTCCATATTATGAAATGGTATATGATAAGTATTCATAAGCTCTCTAATCATTTTCAAACTCCATTTGCTATCCAATAAACACGGTACACAATCTAAAGACAATAAAGTCAAATAGTCGATAATATTTTTTAATGCATTATGATGGCATAATGCTACCCTGACGCCTTTTGGGATAGAAGTCATTGTTTTTTTGTTTTGGTTTATCAATAAACATATTTCATGGTACGTAACTGTTTCATCATCAATAATCACAGCTGGTTGATCTGATTTTGTTATAGCGTATTGTTGTAATTGTCGAAGTAATTCTGACATATTCCCACCTACAAATGTTAACTTATTTGTATATTATATTAACATTTAATTTGTTTCATTGATAAATAAAAAAGTTAGAGCATTTTTAACTGTCATTTTAATGACTTAATACTCTAACTTTAATTGATATATTATTTATTTATCATGTTTGTAAGTTATAAAACTCTAATTATCTCGTCCACTTCACTTAATACATAATCTGGATTTTCACTGATTAAATCTTTTGATGAATGTGAACCCCAAGTTACTGCACAAGATTTAATTCCAGCTGCTTTAGCCATTTGAATATCAAATATAGCATCCCCGATATATATACTATTCGCTGGATTAAGGTTATGATTTTGAAGAATGTACTGTAATCCGTCTGGGTCGGGTTTATAATGTTTCACTTTATCAGAACCAATAGCTTCTTTAATAAATCGACTCAAACCTAAATGTTCTAAATTCCTTTGTAATACATTCGTTTTTTTACTAGATACAACAAACATTTGCTTATTTTGTCTACTTAATTGATCTAGTGTTTCTGCTATTCCAGAATAAGAACATAAATATCTCGCCTCGAATTGTTGATACTGTTCTCTAAAAAGTTGTATCAGTTGATCTAACGCTTCTTCAGATAAAAAACGATCACTCATCTCCATAAATGACTTTTCAATTGGTATTCCCATATAATGAATAATTTCTGAATCACTTGGCTCTGTTAATCCAAATTGTGCAAAGGCTTCTTTAGTCGCCTCAATTGAACATTGCTTTGAATCTGCTAATGTCCCGTCAAAATCAAAAATATAATTATCAAAATTCAAATTATTCACCTCTAAAATATCAAATTAAGGTTTATCTTTTTATTATATAACAAAATTAACATATATTATGCCATAATAAAAGCTGAGACATCTTTCTATGTCCCAGCCTAAATTGATTATTTATTCTAAGTTTGCATGATTATTTTGCATTGTCGTTTCGTCAACATTAAGTTGGTTCATTAAACCAATCACAATACTATCTAAAAAGATTTGAGACGATTGTTCGAATAAACTACCTAATGGTTGATTTGAACCTTCAGCATCATGTTTAGTACCTGCCGGCAATTCAACAACCGTGTCTGCAATTTCACCAATTGCAGAATCAAGTTTAGTAGTTAATAGTACAACTTCTGCTTCCACTGATTTTGCTTTATCAGCTAATAAACGTAAATGTTCTGTAGAACCTGAACCAGAAATGACAATGAATAAATCGCCTTTTTGTATAGATGGCGTCGTTGACTCACCAATGACAAATGCTTGCTTGCCTAATTGATTCAATCTCATTGCAAAGCTATTTGCAACAAATCCAGAACGACCCTTACCTGCAACGAAGATTCGTGAAGCTTCTGTTACTTCAGAAGCAAATCCGTCGAATTCTTCATCCTTTACGTGAGATAAAGTTCCTTTTAACTCATCTAAAATGAGTTGATAATTATTAAATTTAGTCATAATTACTTACCTTCAATAGCGTCACGACATTGTTTAGCAGCTTCTACAGGGTCGTCAGCGTTAGCAATACCGCCACCAACAATAACTAAGTCAGGATCTTCTGCAACAATATCTTTAATAGTATCTGGTTTAATACCGCCAGCTACAGCTACTTTAGAATTTTTAATTACTGATTTAACTTTACGTAAGCTATCTAATGGAGATTGTCCTTCTGCTTGTAAATCATAACCAGTATGGACTGCAATGTAGTCAGCACCCATTTCGTCTAATTCTTTTGCGCGTTTTTCTAAATCTTGCACTGCAATCATATCTACTAATAATTGTTTATCATTTTTGTGTGCTTCTTCTACTGCCGCTTTAATTGAAGTATCTTCAGCTACACCTAAAATTGTTACAACATCTGCACCAAATTTAACTGCTTGGCTAACTTCATAGTCCGCTGCGTCCATGATTTTTAAGTCAGCTAAAACTTTTGCATTGTTAATATTTTCATTTAAATGTTGTACTGCAGGTAAACCTTCATTAATAACGATTGGAGTACCAATTTCAACAATATCAACATATTCTTCTACTTTTTTCGCTAATTCTGCTGCTTCTTCTTTATTTAATAAGTCAATTGCTAATTGTAATTCCATTATAATTCATCCTTTCAGTTTAAACTGTTTTTCTCTCACATTGAATGAATTACCCTTTAAACTTTTACTTTAAACGAAACGTATATTTATAAGCTAATCGACATCCGGTGTAGCTGCATCATCTACATATATTTCTACATTAGCATGTGTTTTTAAAATGGTAGATGGAATATCTTCTGATATAGGTTGAGTTAATAAATTGTTTATGGCTTGTCTTTTTTTCTCGCCAAATGCTAATAATATAATTCTTTCAGCTTTAATGATGGATTGAAGTCCCATAGATACTGCTTGTTTAGGCACTTCAGACTCATGATTAAAGTATCTACTATTCGCTTTAATTGTACTTTCAGTTAAATCAACAACGTGTGTTTCGCTACCAAAATCTGTACCTGGTTCGTTAAATCCTATATGTCCATTTTCTCCAATACCTAGCAATTGAATGTCGATAGGCCCCTCAGATTCAATGATTTGATTATACCGTTTCACTTCTTCATCTAAGTTGGGTGCATCTCCATTTGGTATATGAATATTTTGACGATTGAAATACGGATACTGATTAAATAAAATTTGATTCATATAATAATGATAACTTTGATTGTGTTCAGGCTCTAAACCAACATATTCATCTAAATTAAATGTTGTTATCTTTGATACATCTAATTGATTTTTCTTTAATAACGAAACTAAATGTTCATAAACATTTGTCATAGTTCCACCAGTCGCTAAACCTAAATTACTATTTGGATATTCATCCATTTGTTTAAATAATTCGCAAGCAACATAAAATGATGCTAATTCTTTAGTGCCTAAATTAATAATTTTCATAATAAATCACCTCAAATAATTACTACCAAACAATATAATAACCAACCCCTTAATTACATTTTGGATTATAACACGACACAACATTTTTCCGTAATAAAGTGATATCCCTTCATGAAAATGTTAATATATGGAAATAATTACAAAATTAATTAAATAAATTGAGCAGAGATGTACATTTATTGAGTTGTTTTTAGTAAAATAGACTGATAAACACATTGAATGGTGTAAGGAGTGAACGTGTTGGAACCTATTAAATATGAAGAAGTAATGGATTTATTAACTTCTTATGAAAACAAACCCGTTTACCTACATGTTGAAACAACAAATGGTGCTTATGCTAACCATTTTGATGAACGTGTATTTAATGCTGGTACTTTTTTGAGAAATATACAAGTAACATTTGAACATGCACAACTTAAAGGTGGAGATAAAGATCCATACCGTATCGGATTAAAACTTCGCGACGGAGGTTGGGTTTATGTTCAGGGACTAACACATTATGAAGTTAACCAAAATAATGAATGTCTCATAGCTGGATTTAATTATGAAGGACAATTGGCTGCTACATTAGAAATTAGCGATAAGCCATTTACAATATAGAGGAGGTAAGATTCATGACAGATGAAAGACATGTACTCGTTATATTCCCTCATCCAGATGATGAAGCCTTCTCATCTGCGGGAACAATCGCAAGTTATATCGAGGCAGGCGTTCCGGTAACATATGCTTGTTTAACTTTAGGCCAAATGGGCAGGAATTTGGGTAATCCTCCATTTGCTACTAGAGAATCATTACCAGATATTCGTGAAAAAGAATTGGAAAATGCCGCTAAAGCGATTGGCATTACTGATTTAAGAAAAATGGGACTCAGAGATAAAACTGTTGAATTCGAACCACATGATCAAATGGATGATATGGTTAAAAATTTGATTGATGAAACTAATCCTTCATTAATTATTTCTTTTTATCCGAAATTTGCAGTTCATCCAGACCACGAAGCAACTGGTGAAGCAGTAGTAAGAACTGTTGGTCGTATGCCAGAGAATGAACGTCCAAGATTAACATTAGTTGCGTTTAGTAATGATGCACCCGATATATTAGGTGAACCTGACATCCAAAATGATATTTCTAAATATAAGGATATTAAAATTAAAGCCTTTGAAGCACATGCTTCACAAACTGGACCATTTTTAAAAGAATTAGCAAGTCCACAAGTTGGTGGAGAAGTTCATAGCTTTTTAGAAATTGAACCATTCTGGACTTATCATTTCGAATCTTAATGGAGGTTAACAATGACAGAATTTGATTTATCTACACGTGAAGGCCGATGGAAACATTTTGGTTCTGTTGACCCTATCGAAGGTACGAAACCCACAACTAAAAATGAAATGACTGATTTGCAAAGTACGCACAAAAACTTCTTATTTGAAATCGAAGAAGTTGGTATTAAAAACTTAACTTATCCTGTATTAATTGATCAATTTCAAACAGCAGGTACATTTAGTTTTTCAACAAGTTTAAATAAAGATGAAAAAGGCATAAATATGAGCCGCATTTTAGAAAGTGTTGAAAAACATTACAATAATGGTATTGAATTGGAATTTAATACGTTATACCATGTTTTACGAACATTGCAAGAAAAAATGAACCAAAATGCTGCGGGTGTTGATGTTAGTGGTAAATGGTTCTTTGATCGTTTTAGCCCTGTAACTAATATCAAAGCGATTGGAAATGCTGATGTCACTTATGGTATTGCAATTGAAGGTACTAAAGTTACGCGTAAAGAAGTAACTATTCAAGCAGCTGTTACTACTTTATGTCCTTGCTCTAAAGAAATCAGCGAATACTCTGCGCATAACCAACGTGGGATTGTTACAGTTAAAGCATATCTAAACAAAGATGACATAGTTATAGATGATTACAAAGATAAAATTTTAGATGCTATGGAAGCTAACGCTAGCTCAATATTATACCCTATATTGAAACGCCCAGACGAAAAAAGTGTTACTGAACGTGCTTATGAAAATCCACGTTTTGTTGAAGACTTAATTCGTTTGATTGCTGCAGATTTAGTTGAATTCGATTGGATTGAGGGATTTGATATCGAATGTCGAAATGAAGAATCAATACATCAACATGATGCATTTGCTCGTTTAAAATATAGAAAATAAAAAAACAGTCCATCCGATATTTCTATAACGGATGGACTGCCAATATATTATTTATTTGTTAACCTGAGACTTGTAATTAAGTCTCAGGTTATTTTTATTTTGAAATATGCATTTTCTTTTCACCTGGTTTAACAAAGCACATTGCAACAATACTAATCAATGATGCTACTACTGCAGAAACGAACATTGAAGAATAACCATATGATGCTACTAAGTAACCTGTTAATGTTGGTGCAATAACTGTCGCTGTATTAACAAAGAAATGTGTGATACCACCAAATGTACCAGTATTATTTGGTGTAGTATCAATGATAACTGCCCAATAAACTGCGTTTGGTAAGAAAATAAATGCATTTCCTATCATCATCAATATCATCACTGCGACAATACTATGCGTAAATGGAATAATCACGAAACATGTTCCAGCACAAATCATACCAGCTATTGATAAACCTGATCGTGCAATTCTTAAACTTCCCGTTTTCTTTCTAAGCCAATCTGAAAGTTGACCACCAAAGTATGCTGTGAACACCGCACCTATCCAAGGAATCATACCTAAATACCATAAAGAGTGTATTTCAAAGTGATATTCATCTTGTAAGTATTTAGGAGTCCAAGTTAATATCAAGAAGTTCACATATTGGAAACCAAAATAACCTAACATATTACAAATAAGTGTTGTACTTGTGAAAAAGTGATACCATTTTTCTTTAGATTGTTCAGTATCAACTGTCTTTTCAACATTTAAACTATCCTCTGTAGAACGTATTGATTTAAGTTCTTCTTCAGAAATTCTTTTATTATCTTCAGGGTAATCTGTAAATACCTTCGCCCAAATAACTACCCAAACAAGACCTAATAAACCTAGTAAAATAAATAATAGACGCCAATTTGAAATAGTTAAAAAGCCTGAAACTATTGGAGCTGTAATTACTGCGCCTATAGGGACTCCAATTAATCCTAAGGCAGAAAGTAAGCCTCTTTCTTTTGGTGCTGCCCAGTTCGCATTTGTTTTACTGATTGTTGAAAATATTGGACCTTCAGCTATACCAAACATAACGCGTAGCATACCAAAACCAGCTAAAGCTGAACCACCAAACACTGCTATACCTAGTTCCCCAGCAAATGCCATTCCAATTTCAACTAATGACCAAGCTGTTCCTGCTACAATCCAAACAAATTTTGGCCCTTTTTTATCCGCTGTAATTCCACCTAATAGGGAACCAAACATATAACCATAACCGAAATAGCCAAGAATAGTTCCCCAAGCAATCGTGTCAAATCCAAATTCTTTAATAATATCTTCTTGCGCGTATGAAATGGCCCCCCTGTCAATGTAATTAATCATTGTCATAAGCACAATCATAGTAATAATAAAATAACGATAACGTTTCATTAAGCCCCACCCCTTCATGAACATTTACACTTGTATGTAGTTTATCATATATTTATTTGTAAGCGCTACCACAAATAGTTAGAATTTTAAAACAATTATCCTTAAATTATATAAATCACTTAAATCACACACAATATCATGATATAATTATTGAAGATTTATTTTAAAATTTAAGTTATCCTATTTTTATTAATATTTTTAAATAAAAATGCTATTAAAAAGTGTAGGGAGTTTAAGGGGATTATTATGTTAACAATTAAAGATATATCAACTATTATAGAAGGCTCTTTGTATGATGTTGAACCAAATGAATTAAATAAAGAAATTAACGATTTTGAAACTATTTATAGCTTTGTCAAATCTAAAAATACTGCTTACTTTTCTCCAAACAAAGAAACTTGGTGGAAAGAACTCGGGAGAAGTAAAAATGCTCCAGATGGAAATGATTTAATTGATAAATCTAACGAAAATATTGGCTTAATAATTACTGAAAAATACGTTGAAAATATGGAACATAAAATTCCTCAACTTATCGTTCATGATTCTGTTAAAGCCATTAAAAAACTTGCAACTTACATAAGAAACCAATATAAAAATCCAGTTATAGCTATTACAGGATCGATGGGGAAAAGTTCAACTAGAATGCTAACTTCTTCTTTACTGCAAGATTATAATGTTCTTGAAAATAGAGGGAATAATAATATTAGAGCCGCTATTTATGCTAATATGCTAAAATTGATTAAAAATCCTGACTTTGCCGTAATTGAAACTTCTCTTAATGCTATCAATCATAGGGAAAACACAGCATTATATCTCAAACCAGATATTGCCGTTATTACTGGAATTGGTGCTGCACATTATTCAACATTCAAAAGTATTCATGAAATCGCTGAGCTAAAATCTCGAATTTTTGCAGGTCTCAATAAAAACGGCATAGCTATTATTAATGGCGACACAATGTTCTTAGATTATTTAAAGCAACAAGCTTTACAATTCACAGAAAATGTACAGACTTATTCAATAGATAATACTAAACCTTCTAATCTAGCACCGTCATATATAAATTATTTAAAAGGTGCTATTCAAATTGGTATTGAAAATAATCATGATATTAATGAGTATCAAATCAATACAATAAGTGATGGTATGATTTCAAATACATTAGGTGCATTACTTATCATGAAAAATTTAAATGTGCCTATTAATCCTAAACATCTTTATGATTTTAAACCATTCTCTAAAATATTAAAAATGAAAAAAGTTATAACAAAATCTCATCAGTTAACATTAATTGATGATACTCATAATGCTTCACTTCCTGCCATGATAAATGCAATAAAAGCTTTTGATAGTCAGACTCAATTCTTTAGTGGCAATAAAATTATTGCAATAGGGAAAATTAATGATTTAGGGCATAAGTCTAAAGAAATCCATCAGGAATTAATACCATATTTAACTAATTCAAATGCTGATCATATTCTTTGTTTAGATGATGATTTAAGACCTGTAGTTAATAAAATTAATAATAAAAATATTACATGGTACCCAAACAAAGAATTAATGATTAATGATTTAAAATATTTATGTAATTCAGATTCAATTACATTATTAAAATCTTCAAGTGGTGGTACTGAGTTTCCTGAAATCGCTAAAACTCTTCCACATATATTAAAAAGAATGAATTTACAAAATGAAGAAGAGTTATTTTCTTCAATAAGTAAAGCAGGAAAAAGTTATATTATTGTCGATAATGTAACTAGTAAAATCGAACACGAATATAATACAGAAAATTCTATGACAGTTGAAGGCATGGGTCCACTGCTTTATTACATGAATGCAATTGATGAAAATGCTCAAAACGAAGAATTAGAGTTACAAGAATGGGTAACTAATAACTCAACATTTTTCAAAGGAAAAAAAGTAAATGTATTTAGTTTGCTATCTTCAATGACTAAAGGGCCACATCCGTCAGAAACATATGAACTTGTAGATTATTTATTTGAAAATTTTGCAAATAGAAAGAAATATACAAATTTTGCAATTAATAAATTTAATTTAAGTAATTCTATCGCTATCAATTTAACAGGTAGATTCAGAGTTAAAGAGAGACAAAGCTTTACTGTTGGAGACTTATTCAATATTTACAAAAATTATAAATATAGTTTATTTAAATTCAACAATTACTTCTTAATAGGTTTAAAATATAAAAGTGGATTTATTCGTGGAGATAATAAAACAATCATTTTCACATCATTTGCAAATGAAAATGAAGCGAAAGAAATATTATTTCACTATACAGGAGATGTAAAATGAATAATAAAATAGATGTTTCCATAATTGTTCCTTTATATAATAGAGAAAGCACAATCGCCAGACTGTTAACTAAAATTGCTAAACAAGATTATAATTTAGATAAAATTGAAGTTATTATTTCTGATGATAAATCTACAGATAACTCTTTAAAAGTAGTTGAACAATTTAAATCATTAATACCTAATCTAATTATTTTAGAAAGTAATATGAACTCAGGTGGCGCTTCAGTTCCTCGTAATAAAGCACTGGATAACGCTAACGGAGAATGGGTATTATTTATTGATTCAGATGATTACATTACACCTTATTCTATAAGCGATGCAATGGAAATTGCAAATACAACTAATAATGATATGATATGCATGCCTTATTTCAGAGCAATAAATAGCAATAGACCTATAAGTCGATCCGCCTTTTCATACAAATATACAAAATCTGATTTAATATTTGAAAATACTAAACTTTATAATAGTTTAAATGTTATAGGTAAATTTATTAAAAGATCTATTATCGAGGATTACAATATTCGCTTTCCAAAAGATATAAAAGTACGTGAAGATAATTGGTTTTTAATGCAAGTATACAGTGTAGTTAATTATATAACCATTTTAGGCTATGAAAAAGATTATTATTTTTATGAAGCTCAAGATGATGTTGCATTGTCAAATTCATCTACGCCTCCTCGAGATGCAGTGAAAATATATTCTGCTGTGTATGATTTTATAGTGAACCAAAATAATATTTCTCAACAAAGAAAGCAAGATTTGCTTACTATATTTTTAAACCGTTATGTTGACATGATTCAACGAGGTCAATATGCTCCAATGAGATTATTTAAACATACAAAAAAAACATTAATTAAATTATTACGTAATCCATTCATTTCAGAAAAGTCTATTACATTCATTGAAAATTTATTTTTGGGAAAATATGACAAGTACCAATAGTTAAATATTTCCAAACCAAATATAATTAATAATAACAATCAAAAAGCACTAAGATGGTTTTTATAAAAAACCGTCTTAGTGCTCATTTTTGTTAATTCTTTGTAACACTATAAGTACAATCATATATTTAATAACTAAGCCATTTTAATGTATTAGTGAATGCAAATCAATATACATAAAATGCTTAGCGAATTTAACCATATATAAGATTGCAATGACTAATGCAACAATAAATCCAGCTGTTTTATATTTCTTTTTTTCTTCTTTTTCTTCTTTTTTATCACTATTCATATATTCAATTAATTCAGCTTCAATTTCTTTATCTAATTCAGATTTTTCATCATCATTATTAATATTTTTTTCGTTCTCTTTATTATCCATAACTTATACTCCTTGGTCTTTATTTAAAAACATTTTGATACTGAACATATCCTGAAAGATAGTGTTCAATGTCATCGATCCTCACTCTATAACCATGGTGTTTGATAAAGAAACTACCCAATATTCTTGAAGGATTTTTAAAATACATTGCTAATTCTGGATAAAAGAATCCAGTTCTTTGATAATTAGCTCTTACGTGGATAATATCTATCAATTTTTGTTCATCAATGAGTGAATTAACTAAATCTTCATATCCCTCTGCCTTAGCTTTTTGAACTAATTTATATGTAGCCATTAGCATTTCTAGAAATGTTGGAAAAGTTGTCTCTCTATTTTTAATATAATCTAAATGTGTACTTACATTCTTAATACCAAATTCAAAATATTTTTGTTCTGGACTGATTTGGACAAGTTCATTCGTACAATAACCTAACCAATGGTCATGATATTTCCAGTAATCTTTAGAAATAAATTGATCCACTAAACTCTTAACAGTATTCAACCATTTTTCATTATGATCTTGTTGATATAAACGCATTAAAGCCAATGCTGCTTCTCCATCATAATAAACGATCCTAAATTTTTCTTTAACTGATAAATCTGGATAGTTTAAAACATGGGTAGTATCCCAAGTATTTTCATCAATCATAGACAGAATTCCTTTAGCTACTTTTTGAGCAGCTTCTAGATAATATGGATTTTGTTGTTTTTTTAAGTATTCACAAACAGCAAAAATAAACGACGCATTTTGACCTAGTTTAATTTCATTTGCGTTTTTAGTATTATCAAATACATAAGCATTTCCATTAACTTCATAAATATGATTTTCAATAATATACTCTATAGCTTTTTCTGTTGATTCAAGAGATTCATTCATATAATTTAAACCTTCAATTAATGCATAAGTTGATGATGAATGTCGTAAAATATTATAAAATCCTATCTCTTTATCGAAATGTGGAAAATATCCATATTTAAATTTACCATTATCTTCTAACATATTTTCTAAAAAATGAGCACTACTATTTATTAATTGATCGATTTCATCGTTTAAATTATCAATCTTTCTTAGACCTTTCTTATAACCCTTTGATTCTAGCTCATATACTTGATCATCATCCAAAAAATAAGACTTTGTATAAAATTTAATAACTTCTTTAGATTCATACAATTCATGTGAATATGGTCGTTTATAATTAGTGTATTTTCTAATATAGTTATTAATATTATCTTCTGACAAATAAAACTCCTTTGTCTTTTTAGACGGTCTAACAAATGCATTGACATTAATTTCTTCAGGTAAGAATGTAACATTCCAATTTTTATCTAATGATATTCCAAAATCGATATAATTTCGTCTCGTATTAATCATTTCTTTTTTTAAGTCTTTAAAAAGAACAGTTTCATAATTAGTAACAATATCTAGTTTAATCCAAGTTGGAAACTCGCCTGCTTGTTTCTTATATTTTTGACATATTTTAATTATTTCTCTTTCTAAATAATTAGTTCTTTTTATAATTTTCACTTGAGCTTTAACATTTGGTTTCCCCAAACTCAAAAAAACATACTCTTTAATAATTTCTTTATTTTTTATAAATTCTACTAAATCCTTAATTTTACTTTCTATATTCATATTACCCTCCGTACTTTAAACTCTTTATGCTTTTAATTATAACAATATTAGTTAATTTTATGTAATTTTGTTTTTTATTTTAAATAAAGCCAGGTCTCATTGACCTGGCTCCTTATCATACTTAATATTTGAATAATATTTAATTATTACTTGTTTTCTGCATCTTTTTTACGGCGTCTACCGAATAAGAATAATGAGCCTAAGCCAGCAAATAAAGTTCCGAATAATGTTGCATTATTTGAATTTGATTCTTCACCAGTTTCTGGTAATGCTTTATCATCTGAATGATCTTTATCATTGTCTGAGTCTGCATCTGAATCTGACTCATAATCTGCATCACCATCGGCATCACTATCTCCTTCGTATTCTATAAAACCGTCCGAGTCTGCATCACTGTCGGCATCTGAATCTGAATCAGCGTCGCTATCTGCGTC